>CAMOOZ010000228.1 GCA_946621895.1 uncultured Lachnospiraceae bacterium
CAGGAGAACGGGAGAAAGCCGCAGCCCTTTTGAGACATGATCCGGAGCGGTGCCTTATGCAGTATCTGGAGGCCTATGGAAGGATTCTGGAGTAAGCTTTCAAGAAAGCTGCATTATCTGTTCTGGAACAGGCTAAAGCCCGGAAAATGGGGCAGATGGCTTTATGCGGCGGAATGGAGACTGAGATTTCTTCCCACGGGGAAGGGTCGGGGCTTTGATGAAGAGATTCCCCGTTTCCTGACGGCAATCCCGAATCCCGGAGCGGGCATCGGTCATCAGCTTTCCAACTGGATCGCCGGGCTGCACTATGCGCAGGTGCTTGAACTTGCCTATGCGCCCATGCCCTTTTCCGATCCGGACTGGGAGGCGCTGTTGGGCCTTTCTGAGGGAATGACACCGGCGGATGATTTATTCCGGCAGGGCTATAAAATGGTCAGGCTTCCGCGCTTTGACGGCTCGGAAAAGGAGCTCTCACATATCAGGAGCCTGATCAGCGCCTACCGCGGGAAAAAGGTGGTTTTCCGGCTGGAAAGGGATCAGTTTTTCCGCGAGCTTTATCTGGAGGCGGATAAGCTGCAGAAAAGCTTTTGGAATGCTCCCGCAAGAAAAACCGATCCGGCATTTCCCAATCCTCCTCCGCTTTTTGCGGCAATGCATATCCGCAGGGGAGATATCGGTGGCAGCGCGCCGGCGCCGGGGATGGAAAAGCGATGGATGTCCGCGGAATACTACAGACGGATATACGAAGAGCTTACCGCGCTTGGACTGCCGATCCGGTTTGCAGTTTATTCCCAGGGCAGGGAAGAGGATTTTCCCGAGCTTAAGGATCTTGAAAATTTAGAGCTCAGGCTTGAGGCTTCGGAGCAGGAGAGCTTTCTTTCCTTTGCACATGCGGATATCCTGATCAGTGCGAAAAGCTCCTTTTCCTATAAGCCTGCCCTCTTAAACAGAGGCCTTAAGATTTGTCCCCACCATTTCTGGCATGCTTATCCGGAGGCGCCTGACTGGGTGCTGGCAGAGGACGACGGTTTTCTGAAGGAAAAGGAAAAAAATAAACTGAAGGAGTTTAAGCGTTCTTTTGAAGCTGGAATTTATCCGAAAACTGAATAGTCTCCTGACAAAAAAAGAAAGACGCGGCACCCTTGGCCTGTTTCTGCTGATCCTTTTCGGGTCTATGGCGGAGCTGCTCGGCGTTTCCGTGCTGTTTCCCATCGTGGATCTGGCAATGAGCAAGCAGGCCGAGCAGAGCACGGTCTTTCAGCTGCTGTCCGGTTTTACGGGCGTTAAGAGCAGGGTGGGCATTCTGCTGATTCTGATTGGCGGCGCCGTGGGGCTTTACGTGATCAAATCCGTGTACCTTTCCTGGATGAACATGAGGCTCTATCATTTTGCCGCGGTCACGAAAAGACGAATGGCCACCAGCCTGATGGAGGCCTATCTTTCCGAGCCCTATGCCTTTTTTTTGAACAGACCCTCCTCCGAGCTGATCAGGAGCATTAATGTGGACACCTATCAGCTTTATGAGGTGCTGTTAAATATTCTGCTGATCGCCTCCAATGCGGTGACGGCCGCGCTGCTGATCCTGAATCTGGCCGTCACGAATTTTCTGATGACGATGACGATCGCGGCCTTTTTAGGAATCACGGAGCTTGTGATTCTGCTTTTTGTGGCCGGAAGAACCACCAGCTACAGCAGGAAAAACCAGCAGATGCAGAGCTATCTGCTGCGCTATCTGCAGCAGGCCATTGAAGGGATCAAGGAAATCAAAATTCTGCAGGGAGAGCACTTCTATATCAGGAAGTACGCAGAGGCGTATACTGAGCAGACGGAGGTGGAGAAGAAATTCCGTCTGCTGAACCTGATCCCGAAATACATCATTGAGGCGGTGTGCCTTTCCGGTATTCTGTTGTATCTGGGCGCAAATATCATCTGGAACGAGGATTATCTTTCCATTTTGCCCCAGCTGGCGGTGTTCGGCATGTCCGCCTTCAAGCTGCTGCCCTGCGTCAACGCGGCGTTCACCTACCTGAATACGATCATGTTCCACCAGGCATCTGTCGACCTGGTTTACCGGGATATGCAGTCGGCAAAGAGAAGGGGCTATGAGATCTCCTCTGAAATCAATGATGTAAGGCCTGAGGCGTTCCCGTTCAGGGAAAAAATCGAGCTTAAGAACGTGCGCTTCCGTTATGAGACAGGACCCGTGGATATCCTCGAAAGCGGCAGCTTTCTGGAAATCAAAAAGGGAAGCTCGGTGGGCCTGATCGGCGCCTCCGGCGGAGGAAAGACCACCACGGCGGATCTGATCCTGGGACTGCTTTTCCCGCTGGAGGGGAAGGTTTTGGCGGACGGCAGGGATATTCAGGAGAATCTTTCCGGCTGGCAGGCTAATTTCGGCTATATTCCGCAGACGATTTTTCTGACAGACGATTCCATCCTGCATAATGTGGCGATGGGACTGGAGGAGGAGAGGATCGACCGGGAAAGGGTGCTCAAGGCGCTGGACAAGGCCATGCTGAGGGAATTTGTAGAGAGCCTCCCGAAGGGGATCGACACGGAGATCGGCGAGCACGGCATGCGGATATCCGGCGGACAGCGCCAGCGGATCGGCATTGCCAGAGCGCTTTACAGAGACCCGGATATTCTGGTTTTTGATGAGGCCACAAGTGCCCTGGACAATGAAACGGAAAAGGAGGTCATGGAGGCGGTGGTGGGCCTCAAGGGGGTTAAAACGATGATCATCATTGCGCATCGCTTGAGCACCATCGAGCACTGTGATCATGTTTATAAGATCGAAAAGGGAAGGGTGGAAAGAATCCGTTGAGGCTTGAGGATTTCCCCATCGGGGAAAAGGAACTGAATATGTTTACGGAAAGGAACACACCGCTCTGGCGGGAGAGTATCGGCGATCCGGCTCTTCCGCCGGTGTATGTTAACCTTTCCATGGTCAGGATGCAGGCGGCCTGGGTGCTGCCGAAGCTTCTCTATGCAAAGGGCATGGCGGCGGAGCTTGGCTGCAGCGTGAGGGTTTTTACCTGGCGGGAGAATCCTGCGCTGACCTCCTTTTTTTCCTCCTTCGGCATAGAGCATCTTGCGCTCGATACGCTGAGCAGGCGCAGCCCGAAGGCCCTGTTGAAGGCGGTCTGGAAAACACTGCAGACAGTCTTCACGACGGGAAGCGGGGAAAAGCTTCAGGCGCTTAAGCTCTCCGGCCTGCCGGTGGGCTATTCCCTGTATGAGGATATTTTAAGAACCTCTTCTCTTTCCACCATCCGGACCGGGCGCAGCAAAACCGTATTAAAAAAGCTGTTTCATCTTTCCCTGACCTTTTACGCGCTGGAAAAGGAAATGAAATCCCGGGGAGCGGCCTTTGTTTTATGCGATGATGAAGCATATCACGAAGGGATGTTCATCCGCCTTTTCCTGTCCCGGGGGATTCCCTGCGTCTCACAGAATGACGCGCTGGAAAGGGGAATCGGACTGCTGGAGGACGGCACTTTTGATCGTGATCTCTGGAATTTCCGGGCTTATTACGAGGATATTCTGACAGGCTTGGGGGAGGAGGAGCTCATAGAGGCTGAAAAGCTTCTTGATGCGCGCTTTGCGGGAAAAAACGGAAGACGGATAGACGCCGGGGCCTTTGCGGGCGAGCTGCCGGAGAAGGATGAGCTGATCAGCAGGATGGGGCTTGAGCCCGGGAAAAAGAATGTTTTCATCATGGCGCATACCTTCTCCGACGGGGTCATGAATTCGGGTCATCTGTATTTCCGGGATTATTATGAATGGCTGGAAAAAACACTGGAGCTGGCGGAGGGGCTTCCGGGGGTGAACTGGATCCTGAAGCCGCATCCCACCAGAGGCTCCTACAATGAAGCCGCGGATTCCGTGGAGGCGATGTACGAACGCCACAAGGCGCCGCATATCCATCTGTTTCCGGAGAGTGTTGCAGCAAAGGCCTCCGCGATGCTTGCGGACGCCACTGTGACGATCGGCGGAAACGCGGGCCTGGAATACGCATGCTTCGGGGTGCCGGTAATCATCACGGGCAAGCCCTTTTATCATGGCTTCGGCTTCACGATCGAGCCCCGGGATATGAAAGCCTATGAGAAGGCGCTTCACGGCCTGCCGGAAATCACGCCTCTAAGCGAAGAACAGATTGACCGTGCAAAGAAGGTGTTTTATTTAAGGTCCACAATGGACAGCTGGTGCCCCGCTTATTTTCATGATGATTTTCAGCGCTGCATTGCCGATTCCTATTATCGGATGGTGGATAAAATGGCGCTTTCCTATTTTGCCGGAAACGAGAACACACTGCCCTATAATACGGAATGTCTGCGGGATATCCTGCAATGGATGGAAAAGGGGGATTTCCGGGAAACGGAGTATTACAAAAGAGGAGCAAAACGGGGGAAAGAGCTACTCGAGGGGGAAAAGCGCTGAGAGTGGGAAAAATCCGGCCTGAAAATTATCGCCATGCGGCGATGCGCCCCGGGCGGCGGGAAGGGGCGGATTCTCCGCCCCTTCCCGATTTGTTTAGACAGCTGCAGCGTATGGGTTTTGATTTTTGCCGTATCAGCGGTTCCAGTCCGTCAGAATGAATCTGCCGAGGGCCTCAGCATATTTTGCCCTTGCCTCGGCGTTTAAGTGGGTCCCGTCCACCAGGAAATCGTTCGCGTTCTCCGTGGTCATCCCCAGCGCAGGGACGGGATCAAAATACAGCGCGTCGTTTTCCGCTGCCACCTGGGCTGCCGCCTTCTTATAGTCGTCCACGGTGCCGTAATTATTCTTCGGATTCCCGTTCACATAGGTGGGGGACACCACCACCACCCTGCAGCTCGGATAGGTCTTTTTCAGCTCCTGGATCGCATAGGTCAGCGCGCCGGAATAGCAGGTCTTGTCCGGCGAAAAGTACGGATTCCAGATGGGCTTTCCCTCAAAGAAATCATTGATCCCGTAGGCAAGGATATAATAGTTTGTCCGAAGAAAGTTTGCCTTCTCGATCGCGTTTCTGGAATAGCTTTCCGGCACCACATTTCCTTCATGCTTGCAGCAGATATCCACCAGCGTGGTCAGGGTCTTCTTGTCCGTATCATGGGAATCGTTTTCCAGCCGTGAGGCAGTGGCAGCGCCGAAGGCCAGGTTGTAGATCTCAAAATCATCATTGAAGGCCGAAAGCTGCGCGGCAATGCCGTCCTCCTCCCGGAAATTGTCCCACATGCTGTCCCCAAGCGCCACGATCATGATCGCATTTCCCGGAAGCTCATCCACGATCAGGTTTCCCTTCTCATTTTTTTCCGTGATCTGATCCGTCCGGGCTACGGAGCGCTGCTCCTGCATATACGCGGGATACTGCGGAACCTCCTCCGGCTCTTCGGGTGTTTCGGGCTCTTCAGGCTCCTTCGGTTTTTCCGGTTCTTCCGGTTCCTCCGGCGTCTCCGGGTTTTCCGGTGTTTCCGGTTCCTCCGGCTGTGCGGGCTCCTCCGGCGTTTCCGGAGAGGTCCCGATGCCGTTTTCGGCCACGGTTACGGTTGATTCATCCTGCGCTTCTCCTTCGGGCTGTGCTGCTTCAATTTGCGCTTCCTCCGGCTTCGCACTCCTCCCAAGGTGCATAGTGAAGGCCGTTGCGGCACCGCCGATCAGGAGCCCCAGGACAAAAACAATGACTAAGGTTAATACATTATTTTTATTCATGGCAAATGATTATAACCTAACGGCCCGGAAAAACCAAGCCCCAAACCGTGACCCGGCAGCTCCGAAGAACAAAAGCAGGGGATTTTAATTCTGGAAAGTTAAAAGTTTTTGAACGGTGTACATACTATCCTGCTATATTTTTGCAGTACCTTGATAAACCCTTCCGAAAAGGGATGGCAAATTTTACATTCTTTTATAAAACAAAATTTCAACTATCAAGAATCAGTAAAGCATCAAAAGAATCCCATGTGATCCTGCCCGGAATTCACAGTCAACAGATTACAATAATCCTGCGATATTCTGCTGATTGACATTCTTATGTTTCACGCTTCTTAAAGATATATAATGCACATGCACGTTCATCACTCATATGAAAATCAAGGAAGGCTTCCACTGGTACTTCGTATAACTTATAATCACTTGTATAGGCAGCTTCGATCAAATCCATCTTATCAAGCACTCTTGCCACTTCATGATATTCAATCACCCTGTGTGCATTGAAGAAAAGTCTGTTTCTGCCCCCAGTAGGGAAAGAGATATAAAAATATCCCCCTACTGCGACAATTCGCTGCATTGCCTTAAGACCCTTAATCCATCCCTTTGGATCTAATTCATCTCCGTATCTTCCCAGGCCGAAATGTTCTATCACATGAAGAGAGGATAATGAGTCTACAGACCCTTCTTCTATATTGGTCAGGTCAGTTGCATCTCCCTGTGTAAATAAGAGGCCATCTACTTCTACATTCAGAGGACGAATATCGATCATGTTAACCTTAAGTCCTGCTGAGAGAAGATGTGACAGAAATCCATCTACTCTGCTTCCTATGTCATAATGAATCTGTGGGTTTTGCATTATTATCTTTTTGGCCATCCATATATCTTGAATAAAATAGTGTGAGTCAAGCCTTGCCGCCTCTTTTCTATATTCTGTGATAATAGGATACTCATCTTCCTTACTATACTTGAAAGGTTCATCATCATCACATAGTGCAATATACTTCTGAATATCTCTTTTGAACTTATTCTCATCAATCTTTCTTTGTTTAAGATGAGATATCCGTTTCTTTACTTTACTTATCAATTTCATATTTCTGTGTTTCCTTCCGATTATTCACATAAAAACAGGAGTGGTTCTTTGCTTACTCCCGCAGTTTCATTTTCTCTTTTTTCCTGCGTTCATACCGCCACATTGACTAAAGACCCTCTATGCATACTGCAGTACAACAATACACTTTGTCATCATAAAAAATCTGAAGTTTATGCTTTTCTTAAGGTAAGAGTGTATCCGCATTCGAAAGCATAGTTTCACTGATAGGCAAATCACATCCGATATTCGGTTTTGATATACTAACGACACTCAAATTGTGCATTCAATGTCAGTAAGTTAAGTTCAAAGGGTTAGATTCCATAAGGGGGCAAACCCGATTATTTCAAAAATAAAAATCTTTTAAATTCCGCAATCGACGCTGTCTCATCTTCTGTCTATGATTACGCCAAGAATCCCGGCTAGGATTTTTCATGTAATCGAAAACTTCCGCCCGGGAAGCTGATGTGCTTCATGATTGCCGAAGGTTCTTCGGCTGCAAAAAACGAGTTACTCGACTTCTTTGGTATGAATACGCAATCGCC
>CAMOOZ010000229.1 GCA_946621895.1 uncultured Lachnospiraceae bacterium
ATCACGGAGCCCTTGCCGATCCTGGTCTCCCCGCCTAAAATGGAGGCGCCGGAATAGATCGTGACCTCATCCTCGATCGTGGGATGGCGCTTCGTGCCTCTTAAGGCCTGGCCCTTCCTTGTGGACAGGGCGCCCAAGGTCACCCCCTGATAGATCTTCACATGGTCCCCGATGATCGTGCTGGAGCCCACCACCACGCCGGTGCCATGGTCGATGAAGAAGTATTTCCCGATGGTGGCGCCGGGATGGATATCGATCCCGGTCTTGGAATGGGCATATTCCGTGATCATTCTGGGCAGCAGCGGAACATTCAGGACAAAGAGCTCATGGGCGATCCGGTTTAAGGTGCTGGCGTAGATCCCCGGATAGCACATCACGATCTCGTCCTTATACATCGTCGCCGGGTCGCCCTCAAAGGTGGCCTGCAGGTCTGTTTCGATATATTCCCGGATATGCGGGATCCTTGAGGCAAACTGCGAGGTGATCTCCGAGGCACGCTTCAGCCTCGCCACCTCTGAGCAATTCGTGCACTCGGGAAGATAACGGAGCAGCACGGCGATCTGCTTTTCCAGATTATAGAGCATATCCTCGATCAGGACCCGCAGCCTGCTCTCCTCGTTAAAGACCTTCACGGAGCGGTCCCTGTGATACCCGGGAAACAGGATACGCAAAAGCTTCAGGATCAGCTCCTTTGTGGCGTTCTCCTCCCGCTGGTGATAGACATCCATCTTATCGATATCCCGCTCGGTCTTGTAGTCCAGCAGGATCTGGTCGATAATGCGGTTGATGCCTTTTTGTTCATTCGCCATCATTATTCCTCATTTTCTTTTTTTAATACATATGACTTCGGCATGCTGCAACCATTCGCAATGCGCGCTGTGCGCTCCTTGCTCATGTTTGTGCTCGCCAAGGTCCCGCTTTCTGGCTCGTGCAAGCACGGCCAGTTTGCGGGGACTTTGGCTCGCTGCTTTTCACATCCTTTCCGGGGCGGTAAAGCCCAGCATGCCGATCACGGCTTCGAGTATATCCATGCAGAGCTTTGCCAGCGCCAGATAGCCTTTTCTTTTTCCTGGGTCCTCCTCTGCAAGGATCTTTGTCTCATGATAAAAGCTGTTGAACGCATTGGCAAGCGAAAAGGCATAGGCGCAGAGCCTGTGGGGAGCAAGCTCCGCCACGCCGGCGGAAAACGCGGAGGGAAAATCCGCAAGGGAAAGAAGGAGCTTTTTTTCTCCTTCCGTCGAAGGCACATTCAGTGCGTCCGCGGTAAGCGAAGACGCATCGTGGCCTTCTTCCGCCGCCTTTCTTAAGATCGATTTGATCCGCACGATCGTATAAAGCAGGTAGGGCCCGGTGTCTCCCTCGAACGAGGTGAATTTGCCGATATCAAAGGCGTAATCCTTGGTGGCCTGGTTGGAAAGATCCCCGTATTTTAAGGCTGCCAGCGCGATCTGGTCTCTGGTCGTCTCATCATCGCTTTTTACGCTCTCCTCGATCTGCGAGATCAGGCTCTCCAGGCGCATCACGCCGCCCTCTCTGGTCTTAAAGGGCTTGCCGTCCGGGCCGTTCATCGTGCCGAAGCCGATAAAGATCAGCTCCGTTTTCGGATCGATCAGGCCGGTCTTTTTCGCGCAGCGAAAGACCTGCTCGAAATAAAGCTCCTGCCGTTTGTCCACCACATAAATGATCCTGTCCGGATGATAGTCCCTGTTCCGGACAAGCAGCGTGGCGAGATCCGTCGTATTGTAAAGCGCCGCACCGTCGGATTTAAGCACCATACAGGGCGGGATCGGCTTTTTGTCCGACTCCTGTGCCACATCCACCACCAGCGCGCCATCGCTTAAATATGCGTAACCGCCGTCCTTTAAGCGCTGCACCATCGCCGGGATCTCGTCATGAACCGTGCTTTCTCCGTTCCAGAGCTCGAAATGCACATCCAGCTTATCATAATTCTTTTTCAGATCCGCCACGGAGACCTCGATGATCTTTTCCCAAAGCGCCCGAAAGCCCCGCTCCCCGTCCTGCAGGCGTTTGGTGGCATCCATGGCCTTTTCCTTAAAGCTCTCATCCTCCTTGGACTTTTTGCTGGCGGCGGGATAGATTTCCTCCAGCTCGGAAATGGTAAAGGGGGCCTTGTCCGGATAGTCTCCCGCGTAATCCGGATCAAAATAAGGAAGCCCGGGCTGCCTCTCCTTAAGCTCGGAAATGATCAGGCCCATCTGCAGGCCCCAGTCGCCCATGTGGATATCCCCGATCGTCTCATGTCCCGCGTATTTCAGGATCCGCTTGATGCTCTCGCCGATCACCGCGGCGCGCAGATGCCCCACATGCAGGGGCTTGGCCACATTCGGTCCGCCGTAATCAATGATGATCCTCTGCTTCGGATCAGGCGCTTCGATGCCGAATTTCTCCGCGCTTCCCATTTCCCGGACATAATCCCGGAGAAATGCGGGATCCAGGTCAAAATTCAAAAAGCCCGGCTTCACCGCGCTTACCCGGATGAACGGGAATGTCTCCCCCTTTGTCAGCGCAGCCGCCACCGCCTCCGCGATCTCCATCGGGTTTTTATGCTCCCTTTTCGCTAAAGACATCGCCCCGTTGCACTGGAATTCGCACAGATCCGGACGGTTGGAGACGCTTACCCTTCCCGCCTCTGCCGGAAAGCCGGCCCCCGCAAAGGCCTTCCCCATTTCTTCAGACATTCTGCCCAGTAAAGTGATCATTACATTCTTTCCCTCTTGATACTTTCCCGAAACTACATATGGAAAAACAACGCACAGTCGCTGCTTCGCAGCTTTACCTGTGCTTCCTCCATGCGCATTCCCGCGCCGCTTCGCGTCGCTTCATGCACTGCG
>CAMOOZ010000230.1 GCA_946621895.1 uncultured Lachnospiraceae bacterium
CCTGGGTGTCGGGCTCATGCAAAAGGATCACGGAATCGATATCCGGCGCGTTTTCCTTCACATAGGCCACGATATCCTTGATGTGGAAGGCGTCCGCGTCAAATTTCTGCACCACATAATAGTCGCAGCCCACAGCCAGCAGGATAGTCATGCACATCGCGGCGAAATTCACGAAGATCTCCAGCGCCCTTGTCCTTGCCCTGGACCATTCCTCCAGATCCATCGCGAAAAGCAGCAGCAGCGGGATCAGGGGGATCAGATAGTACCGGTTTTCAATGATCGGGTTGGAGAGGCCGTAGCGCGTCTCGCAGAAGATAAATTCAAGCACATTCCAGGCCAGCAGGAAGGCCGTGAATTTCCCGAAGGAAACAGCGCCCTCCTTCCAGAAAAGCCGCCTGATATACCGGATGAAGACGATGAGCAGCAGGCAGGCGAGGGCCGCCTTTGCGAGGTAAACGATCCCCGCCGCGGAAAGCACCGGCGTGTTCGCCCCGGGGATCGCATCCAGCACCATGAAAAAGGATAAGAACACCGCGTCCAGGTTGGACGACATGTTCTGATAATTCGTCAGCAGCATCTTATCCCCGAGGCCGCCGAAGCCCAGGAGGTGGACCGCGAAGATCCCGGCAAGGCTGAAGAGCGCGGCGGCGCCGATCACCGCCAGATGATAGCGCTCGTATTTCCTTTCCGGCCACAGGGTGATCTCCGGCAAAGGAGCCTCCTGCGCGGGAGCCGCAGGGCCCTCACCGTCAGCGCCCGCATGAGCAAAGAGGCCGCGGATGCCCGAAAACGCGTTTGTCCGGCCAGCCTCCCGGCCGCCGTGATCATCAGACGGGACAAAACGGCAAAAGCCCCCGTCCAGCAAAAGCTCCAGCACAAATACGGCGGCAATCGGCGCCACCCCCGAGATCAGGACATAGATCCCGCAGGATAAGCCGCTCAGGAAGGAAAACAGGATAAGCAGCAGAAAGAAAAAAACGGTTCCCGGGGTCTTCCGCCTTTCCCTCTTCTTTAACAGCAGTGCAAACATCAGCAGCGGGATCAGCACGCGCATCGTGTAAAAGGCCGCCTGGTAAAACAGCATGCTGTAATAATCGATCATGCCGATGCAGTAGGGGGTAAACACGAGATTTAAGGCGATCAGCAGATGAAAATCACTCTTTTCCAGCGACCTGAAGATGTCCCGGATGACCAGGACATACAGCGCCGCAAAAAGGATGTTCGCAATGCCGTAGGAAAGAAAGATATTGCCGGTAAGGCCATACAGGGGGCCTGCGAGAAAGGCGGCCATATCATATTCCAGCTGGGTCGTGTCATGCCAGCCGGGCACCCGGACGGAGCCGCTCTTAAAGATCTCGATCCCGTGGAGCATCGCGTTTGCGCCGTCAAAGTTTAAGATCTTATCCCCCGCAAAAAGATTCATATACAGGAGAAAACCCATCTGCGCCAGAAAACATAAGAAAAGCACCAGCGTGGGGATGCGGTACTTTTTTTCCAGCGTGAAATTATCCGTGATCCTTTGCAGCGTTTCCTTCATCTGCGCACCTCATCCACAATAAACGGCGGCCTTTTCCTCGCGGCATCCAGCGTCCGCCAGATATACTCCCCCAGAATGCCCAGCATGGACATGATCAGCCCCGAGGCCAGCAGCACCACGCAGATCAGCGAGGTCCAGCCGGCGATCGGCGTGCCTTCGGTAAATTTTTCCACGATGACCATGATCATCAGGATAAAGGCGCCGATATCAAAGAGCACCCCCAGGACCGTCATCACGCGAAGGGGAAAATAGGTAAAGCTCATGATGGAGTCCATGATCAGCTTGATCTTTTTGGACATCGTCCACCGGCCCTTTCCCGTTTCCCTGTCCTTTCTGACAAAATACACATGATCCGTCCGGAAGCCTGCCCACAGCACCTGGAGGGTCAGGGAGGAATTCTTTTCGTCGAGCTCCTCCAGCACCCTGATCACCTGGCGGTCCAGCAGATAGCAGTCACAGCCGCCTACGGGCATGTTCTTGTTCACCAGCTTCCTGACGAGCCCGTAATAGCAGTTCGCAAAGAAGACATAGAACGGATTTTCCTTTCTGTCCTTCCGGACAGCCAGAACCACCTTGTTTCCTTTTTTCCAGCTTTCGTACATTTCCGGGATGATGGAGGAATCCTCCTGCAGATCCGCCTGCTTGGTCACGGCGCAGTCCCCCGTGCAGACGGAAAGGCCGGCCAGAAGCGCCGCGTGCTCCCCGAAATTCCGGGAAAGCTTTACGCAGACCACGCGGGGATCCCTTTCCTTTATCCGGTTCATGATCTCCCAGGAATCATCCCCCGAGCCATCGTCCACGAACACGATCTCGTAATCTCCCAGCTCCTTCAGGATCTTTTTCTCCATATCCTGATAGAGCGCCTCCAGCGTGTCCGCATTATAATAGACCGGAACCACGATCGAGATCCTGCTCATGCCCTGTCTCCCGTGCTTTTCAGCCTGTTCAGATAATCCAGATATTCCCCATAGTCCCGGATGTATTCCTCTCCGTCGTAATGCTCGTTGGAAAGCACCAGCAGCACGGAGTCCGGGGAGAAATCATACATTTCCTTCCAGACATTGTTTTTGATATAAAGCCCCATCCTGGGCTTGTCCAGCTCCACCACCCGCTTTTCCTCGCCGTTGTCCACAAGGATCCGGGAAAAACCCGCCACATTGACCAGCACGAATTCCGATCGCTTATTCGAATGGCAGCCCCTGCGGATCTCGGGATCGGAGCCGTACATATAAAAGACCCTTCTGATCTCAAAGGGGATCGCCTCTCCCCCTTCGATCACCACGAGGGTCCCCCGTTCATCCCCCATTTCAGGAAAATGCAGTATTTTTACCTGTTCATCCAGCTTAGACATTTATCCTCTCCAGGCGTTCAGCGCCCTGATCACGCGATCCTGCTCTTCCCTGCTCATCCCGTTATAAAGGGGAAGGGAAAGCACCTCCCCCGCATAACGCTCCGTCACCGGAAGTTTTCCCGGCTTTATTTCCAGATCGCGATAAGCCTCGGAAAGATGCGGCGGGATCGGATAATGGATCAGCGTGGAGATCCCCTGCTCCTCAAGATACGCCATCAGCCGGTCCCGGTTATTTGCATGGATCACAAACTGATGCCATACAGGCTCCGTCCCCTCCGCCGCCTTAGGGAGGCGCAGCGCAGGATTGCTGATGCCCTCCAGATAATACGCGGCAAGCGCCCGCCTTTCCGCATTCAGCTCTTCCAGATGGGAAAGCTTCACCCGAAGCAGGGCGGCCTGCAGCTCATCCAGCCGGGAATTGGCGCCGACGACCTGATTGTGGTAGCGCTTTTCACTGCCGTAATTCCGGAAGATCCTTGCCTGCTTTGCCAGATCGGCATCGTCCGTAACGATGGCGCCGCCGTCTCCGAAGGCGCCCAGGTTCTTGGACGGATAAAAGGAAAAACAGGCAAGATTCCCAAAGGTGCCTGTCTGCCTCCCATTAAATTTTGCGCCATGGGATTGCGCGCAGTCCTCGATCAGAAGAAGCCTGTGCTGTTCGCAGATCGCCCTGATCCTGTCCATCCGGGCGCTGTGGCCGTAAAGATGCACGACAAGGACCGCCTTCGTCCTCTCCGAAAGCTTCTCCTCTATCCCCTCCGGGTCCAGCTGATCATAAGCGTCCGGCTCCACAAATACCGGCTTTGCGCCGTTGATCGTGATCCCCATGACACTGGCAATGTAGGCGTTGCCCTGGACGATGACCTCGTCCCCCGGCCCGATGCCCAGAAGCCGCATGCCGATCCAGAGGGCATCAAGACCGTTTCCGACGCCAACGCAGTGCGAAACGCCCAGAAAGGAGGCGAACTCCCTCTCAAAGAACTCCACCTCCCTGCCCAGGATATACCACCCGGAGCGCAGCACCCTTAAGGCCGCCTCCTCATATTCGCTCTGATAACGAAAGAAGCCGCGATCCATGCGGCTTTGCATGATCTTTTCCAATAAAGCCTCTTTTTCTCCGTCCTTACGGCTATTCTAAACACTGTTTCAACAGAAAGCAACCTCCCACCCTGCATTATACAGGGAGGGAGGCGCGAATACAATGTGCAATGCTTCCTTATTCTCAGCCTGCAAACATCGCCGTCATGGCCTAAGCGAGGTAAAAGGAACGATATATATGCCCGTCTCCGGATCCTGCATCACAGATTCAAGATGGCCGATGATCACACACATATATACGGGTTTCTTTTCCACATTCGCATAGAATCCGGATAAACTTTTCATGGCATCCTGTATGCTTCCATCGCTGAGCTTTATTTCAAATGCCGCATATTCCCCATCCTTGAATTCTACAATCGCATCGACTTCATCTCCGGACGAATTGTCTCTGAAATGGTACAGATGACCCTCATGGTAATCTGCATAAATCCTCAGATCCCTCTCCACCAATGCCTCAAACATCAATCCGAATGTGGCATGATCGTTCATCAGCTTTTCAGGTGTCAGCTGCAGGCAGGCACAGCTTAATGACGGGTCTGCAAGATGCCGTTTGGCTGTTTTTCCTATCCTCGCTGATGACCTGTTTACTGCACGATGTTCTCGAAATGGTGTGATTATAGAGCATTCTTTTAACATGAATTTATAGCAAACGACAAAGTTCTTTTTACTTTGGCGTTTGCTATATCAACCTCATGAAAAAAGGGTTGTCTACATTAAGTAAACAACCCAATTTTGTATCGTCCACTAAAGCAGGATCTCTCTCATTCAGACAGCAGCGCTGCCAGGGAATCTGTTTTGATGGTGAGATTCGCTCCTGCCTCCGCAGGGATGATAAAGGATTGATCCGTCATCTCGGCCGTGAGTTCCTCTTCGGTTATAGGCATCCAGCCCGCATCGTTATAGGTAAAGTAGAGGACATCCCCATCCTCATTGGTAAAGGTGATCACGGCAAGATAGGTGTCGGGCGGGAGAGTCGCGCAGACGACGCCGGTGTACGCATCGGGCCAGGTGGCGGTTTCCCCCCCGTCGCTGCCGACAAAGCTGGTGGACATCGTGTAATTCTGCATCAGCTCCTCGGCATAGGGCATCTGATACTGGATCATCGCAAGGCCCTCGGGAGCCTCCTGCGGCGGAGCGCTAAACCCGATGCCCACCTGATCGATCGCGCCGTTCAGGGTCGGAATATGATCGGTAAAGCCGGCCTGCTCCATGCACCAGGGCAGCAGCTCGGTCATCTGGCCGTAGTTTGTCCTGGGGGTCATAGCCAGCGCCACATTCATCCAGAAATACTGCTGATCGGCGATATCCATGCCGCTCTCATGCAAAAGCCAGGCGATCCGGTTTAACAGAGAGGAATTCGTATGGACGCCGCCGTTGTCATTATTTCCGTCCGGCACAGAGGCATTGGGCACATAATACTGGTCCCAGACAAAGCCGGGCTGCCCGTAAAGATTCGGTTCGCTCATGGAGCGAAGGGTCATCAGCCCGTTTTCCTGGATCAGCCAGGTCTGATCCTCGGTGGCCTCGCAATAGGCCTCGATCAGGTTTCCCATGATATCGCTCATGCCCTCGTTGATCGCGCCGTAGTCGTTTTCATAGAGGTTATTGGACATTGTGGTGGAGGTGAGGCAGTGGGTATACTCATGCGCTATGATGTCCATGCATTCTCCGTCCGGCTCCTCCCGGTTGAAGGAAAATACCTGGAAGCCCTTCTGTCTTCCGGAGTAACAGGCGTTGAGGACCGGCTCGCCGTCCTCATCCACCCAGTCCATCAAAATCAGTGAAGGAGTGTCAAAGCCATCGGGACCTGTCCAGCCGCAGTCCTTATAAAAATCATAGACCTGGAGGAAGGTGTTGTAGATGATCAGCTCATTATCCGCAAAGCTCCCGTCCATGGCGCTGCGCACGGTCAGCGTGTCATTAAATTCAAAATCCGCGTAGTCCGCCACCAGCACATGACGCTCCATATCCCCCAGCAGCATCTCGCCGGTTTCCGTATTGACCATCACGGGCACCTCCAGCTCCAGGCTGTTGCCGTTATGATCCTTCACCGTTCCGCTCCAGACATCGGGCTCCATGCCGTCATAGACGAAGGCGGTATAGTCGCCGGTGGCCGCATCCGCGCTGTCCGGCTCCGCCACGGGCATGTAATAGAGGTAATTACCCGCCTGGTCCACATAGTGCACCAGGTAGGCCATATCGTATTCCGGGAAGATATTATTCGTGAACACCGCCCAGGCATAGAAGAAATTGCTGTCGGAGGGGCCCCATTCCTCTTCCACCGGAAGCATGGTCTGGAAGGTGGCGTCCGGAACGACCCTGAGGTTTTTCCCCGGGAACTGTTTTTTTACGATCTCCTCGGCCTCTCCGGCTTCGATCGCCCATTCCTCGATCTGCCCGCTGCCAAGGCCGGGAGTTAAGGAGCTCACCCCCCCCGTCGCTTTGCCGTTCTTCGTGATGAGCTTCACCGTGGAGCCGTAAACACTCACATCCCCCTCGGTCTGATGGAAGGTATAATACACGCTTTCCTCGGTGGGGATCTCCATCTCCGGCTCAAGTCCTGTTTCCTCGCCGCCGCCTAATAGCTTCAGCACATACTGGATCGCGTCATAGGCGCCAGACTGATCGTTCACCTCTCCCGGATAGAAGTCTCCGCCGATAAAGGTCAGGACACCGTCCTCTTCATAGAGGGTGAGGCCTTCAGGCAGCTCGGAGACACTGGCAAGGGGCGCAAGGCCCTGCTCCTCCTCCGCATTTTCCTCTCCCGCTGCGGCCTCCTCCGCGGCAGGCTGCTCCGCTTCGGCGGCGCTTGTTTCCTGTCCGGCGGCGGGCGCTTCGGCAGGAGCGGCCGGGGCCGGCGCGCCGCCTCCGCAGGCGCTCAGCGTCAGTGCCGCGGCAAGCGCAAGTGAAACAAGCTTCTCTTTTTTCATCATTTCCTCCCCTTACGGCACCAGCCAGTCGTACATTTCCTGATACTTATTTGCCGACACCTGCCAGGAATAGTCCGCCATCATCGCGTTGTCCACGATCTTGTTCCATTCCCGCCTGTGGTCGTAATAGACTCTTTCCGCATAGCGGATCGTGCCCAGCATTTCATGGGCGTTATAGTTTACAAAGGAAAAGCCCGTTCCCTCGCCGGTGAACTCATTGTACGGGATCACCGTGTCCTTGAGGCCGCCCGTTTCCCGGACGATGGGCACGGTGCCGTAGTGCAGGCTCATCAGCTGGGAAAGGCCGCAGGGTTCAAAGAGCGAGGGCATTAAAAACGCGTCCGAGGAGGCGTAGATCTTATGGGAAAGCTCCTCGGAATAATAGATATTGGCGGAGATCTTGCCATGGAACTTCCAGTCGAAATGCCGGAACATGTTCTCATAGCGCTCCTCGCCCGTTCCCAGCACCACCACCTGAACGGAATCCACGGAAAGCAGCTCGTCCATGATATAGGCGATCAGATCAAATCCCTTCTGGTCCGTCAGACGGGACACGATCCCCAGCATCATCATCTTATCGTTTTCCTCAAGGGAAAGCTCTTTCTGCAGGGCCCGTTTGTTTTTCACCTTTTCCTTGCGGAAATTGTC
>CAMOOZ010000231.1 GCA_946621895.1 uncultured Lachnospiraceae bacterium
AGGCGGGGCTGGAGGAGAAGAAGCCCGATGCCCATGTGGAAAACGGCCCGGAAAAGCAGGCCGAGCGGGGTGGAAGCTTCAGCGGCAAACGGGAGGAACGGAGAAATCTGCAGGACAATCATGAATTAAACCGGCAGATCGGTAAGATCAAACAGCCGCCCAGATACGACAACCTCCAGGTGTTTGATCAGCAGGATCAGAAGGATCAGAAGCTGGTCGAAAATATCGCGAAGCAGTACGGCGTGCGGCCAGAGGAATTAAAACAGGGGAAAAACAGGGAGAATATCAAAGAGGGCGCGGAACGCAGGAAGGAGAAGGCGAAAAACGAGAAAGCCCTGGAGAATGGGAAGAATATGGAGCGGCAGGACGGCGTCAGGAAGAATGACCAGCCCATGCTGCCCGCCGGCAGAAAATAGCAGAAGGCTGTCGTTTTGAAAGGGATGCTTATGGGTTTGCGCAGGCTGCGGGGGCTTTTCCGCACTGCTTTTCTGATCATTCTTTGCATATGTCTTGCGGGCTGTTCCACCATACTGGGGGAAGGAGAGATCTCCGTGATCACGGCGCCTCCTGTCGTCACCCCCCGTGTGGTGGTCTATGATGCCTCCGGGGGCGGCTCGCGGGATCGCTTTGCCCTCGGCGGGACGGAGGCCTTTTATCTTCTGCCGGGGATCGAGACGGATCCGGACCGGATAGACGACTTTATCTGTCTGGATTATACCGCCGACGGCTTTTTTGTCTATTATTACTGCGCCCCCTCTTATCTGAGCGTGGAAGAGGTGAGCGCCCTGAAGACGGAGGGCGATGCCTCCCGGCAACGTCCCGATGGAGATTATCCCGAGGCGGATCCCACGGCGCCATATCTTTGCGACGCCATGATCCTCATGGCCTATCATCCCGAACGCCGGGAGTATAAGGTCATGGAGGCGAGAGGATATTCCAGAAAGGATACAGCGGATAACGCCACCGGGGGAGTATCCAATACGGGCATATCCTTTTATCTTTCCCCGGATTACGGCTTTTATCTTCTTTCACACTGCTATGGAGGCAGGATCGCCGGCAGGCATGAATATTTCATTTTAGACCAGAGCGCCAATCTCTCCCTTTATAACGCCGGTCTGAAAAAGCTCTCCACCGTCAATATCGGCAGCATCTTAAGGGGCAAAATGGACGAGACCGCCACGGAGTATAACGCCAGGGCAAAGGAATTTCCGGCGGATTCCCTTTCGGACGGCGGAAAGGAGATGCAGGAGGCGTTAGAGGAGATCTCCGAGATTACAGGGCAGGACTATTCCGCCGTGGAAAAAGACAGCGAGGGGAATACGGTATTGAACTGCCTCATCAAATCCGCCACCATGGACGGCAGCGGGATCCTCTATCTTTCCCTGATGCTCTATACCGGGGAGAGTCCCTGGGCTTCAGAGACCATGATCAACCGTGTGGTCAGCATCTACAGCTTTGACCTGTCGGGAGATTCCCTGCAGCTTGTCTCCAGAAACAGGATGCATGATGAGCAGGTGCGCTTCTATCTGCAGAACTACAGAAATCCGAATATCACCATGGACCAGCTCAAGGCCCAGGGGATCCTGATGGATGACTTTACCCCTTATGCCTCCGAACAGGAGAACTTCAGGGGCTTTGTTGCGGGCTTTACGGATCTGATGGTGGATGGAGGGCATGGATACAGCGGCCTTTTACAGGCTGCCGGGGCAGGGGGCGGCTCCCTGCTTGCGGAGCCAATCCTCAATGAGATGGTGGAGAATATGGACGCCCGGGGAGGTCCCTCCGGAAGAGGGGGTCTGGAAGAAGAATTATATGATACGGCCGTGAAGCTTTTGACGGACAGCGTCTATGATAAGGAGACTTTGAACAGTCTCTATGATCTTTATGATGAGATGGGGATGGGGGACAGGTTTGCGGAGATCATCATCCATCGCCTTGACCAGTATTATGAGAATGCCCTGACAGTGGACAGTGAGACCATTGCAGGCAGCTTATTCTACCGGATCGCCGATGAGGCGATTACTGCGGATGACTTACAGAAGCCTCTGGGAGACACTCCCAAACTGGAGCGCATAGAGGCAAAATGGGATGCCCTGACGCCGATCGCGAAGCGGGATCTTTCCGGCGCCCTGGTCAGCTATTTTCATTCCCTGGGAAACAGATATCTGGGCGGGACCGGGAATTATTCGGCGGATCAGCTCGCCTCGTTCTTAAGCGGATACTGGCTGATCCCTCATCCCGGCCCCTGGCTTCCCTACCTGGGCCGGAATTATATCGCCGGTCCCAAAGCGCCGGAAGAGCAATACAGGCAGGCCATGATGCTGGTCCATGGCACAAACAGCGATTTTTCCAGCCGCCTTTCCCTCCCGCACAGCACGGCAATCCGGATCCCCGACGGAAAATACGCCTGGGTGGAGCCCTTAGAATGGAATCCGGGGATCGCGACGGATGCCGTCCGCGGGGACGGCTCCCATGACGATACTTATGATATTCCGGCGAATATCTATCCGATCTCCTACCGCCTGCATTTTCCGGAGGGCACGATCGCCGAGTTTATCAATATGGACGATAACGAGGGCTCCGTCACCTCCTCCATTACCACCGGCGCTTTGCTGTTTTCCGATGAGGCGGAGCGGGAGGAAAACGGGCATCTTTCCTATACCTCCCGGATCACCTGGCAGCGCGAGGTGGGAAAGACCTTCGAGGATTCCGGCGTCCCCGGGGCGGCCATCGATACCGGCGCCCTTTCCTATACGGACGGAAACGGGGATCGCCATATGCTCCTGATGCTGATCACGGATTCCGGCGTGAAATTCTATCCTTCCAGGGGGATCAGCGAGGATTACGCGTTAAGCGACGCCTATTATATGACGAACGAAGAGCTGCTTTCCTCCACCGGCTTTACGCCCTATACGGAATCCGGAAGCCAGGCGGCCATTGAAAACCGCCTGAGCGGGGAGGCGGAGCTTCCGGCGGAAAAATATGGCGGCGGAAGCGGGGTGGACGCCACGGAATCCGAGGTGGCCTTAAGTCTGAATTCCTCCCGGGTGGGGACGGTCCAGTCCTCCTCCAGTTTTTCTCTGATCTCGCCGGATGAGGTGTTAGTCA
>CAMOOZ010000232.1 GCA_946621895.1 uncultured Lachnospiraceae bacterium
CAGGCTGGAATAGCTCAGTCGGTAGAGCGACGCACTCGTAATGCGTAGGTCGGGGGTTCGAATCCCCCTTCCAGCTGGAATTACGGAGCTGCATGAGTTTCATTCTGTTCAAAAAAGAGACTCATTCAGCTCTTTTTTTCTGTTGTGGTAAAGGGGGATGATTTGGTATAATTACACTGTTATTTTGTTATTGCTTCAGAGCGTTTTGGGCATTTGCACTAAGCAAGCAAAGCAATTGAGGTTTGAGCCTGCTCACACCTGCAATTTTTTTGCGAGCAAGAACATCCTGAACGAATTTTACTTCATTCGTTCAGGATACGACAGTTTTTCCGGGACCAGCAGGTCAGAAGGTCCCGGAGGGGCGGTTTCCATGCCTGAAAAGCTCATTGATTTGAATCGCACCGGCAAAGCTGAGACCTGCCCCGCGGTTCCTTCGCTCGTTTCGTAATGGAGGGGAAAATGAAAGAAAAAAAGAAAAGGAACAAGAAACTGGTGCTGAACATCATCCTCATCTCGGTCATCGCATGTACGGCGATCGCCCTGCTTTTGACGATCTACGCATCGGTGGAGCTTTCGAGCACCTATGAGAATCTGGTGGAGGAAACCTTAAAGACCGCTTCCATCCAGATGGCGGATGAGATCGAAAGGATGTATGAGGGTGAATGGAGCCTGGATGAGAACGATGTTCTCTGGAAGGGGGAAACCGCCTTCAAGGGTCAGTTTACCGGCGCATTAAAGCAGAGGACGGGTCTTGATTACGCG
The DNA here is from genome assembly GCA_946621895.1 of uncultured Lachnospiraceae bacterium. The sequence goes on from CAMOOZ010000232.1 coordinate 763, forward strand.
ATCTTCTATGACAATATCCGCGCGATCACGACCGTTGAGGGGTCTCCGGTGGGGCGGAAGAATGCTGATACGACGGCGCCCACGGAGCTATATAATACCGTCGTAAAAATGGGGCAGACCTATTACCGGCCGAATTTCATGGTGGCCGGGCAGCAGTATTCCGGCGTTTATGCGCCGGTGCTGGCGGATGACGGCTCCATCGGCGGCATGACCGTGGCTTTCCGGAAGACATCGGATGTAAGCGCCGCGATCAGCAGAGGCATTATCACCATGGTTCTCCTGGCGGTCGTCTGTATCGCAGTGGTCGTCGGGATCGGCATTGTCCTTTACAGAAGCAGCGCGGCTGCGATGAAGAACATCGTGGAGTGTCTGACCCAGATCGCGTCCGGAGACCTGCGGGTCCAGTTCTCTGAGGCTGCGCTGAAACGAAACGATGAGCTTGGGACGATCGCGGACAGCTCTCAGACGCTGGTGGAGGAGCTGACGGAGGTCATCCGTTCCGCGAAGCAGCTCTCCGGCGAGGTGACGGAGGCCGGTGACAACCTGTCCTCTTCGGCAGGCTCCGCGTCCGATGCTTCCAATCAGGTCACTTCCGCGATCGACGATATCAGCAAGGGCGCCGTCGGGCAGGCCGAGAGCGTACAGACCTCTGCCACCAACACGGCGAATATCGGCACTGATATTGAGGGGATCACCGACAATGTGAGCGAGCTTGGCGAGTATGCGAGAAGCATGAAGGAGGCCAGCACCAGAGCCATGGAGGCGCTGGATCAGCTGATGATGCAGAATGAGAGCACCGTGGAGAGCATGAAGAGCATTGATGAGCAGATCCGCTCCACGAATGACGCCGCAAAGAACATTTCCGAAGCCTCGAACCTGATCACGAACATTTCCTCCCAGACGAACCTGCTGGCGCTGAACGCCTCCATTGAGGCTGCCCGCGCAGGTGAAGCCGGCCGCGGATTCGCCGTGGTCGCGAACGAGATCGGTTCCCTCGCGTCCCAGACGCAGGAAGCCACGGTCCGGATCAACGGGATCATCAAGAATCTGATCGACGAATCCGAAAAGACCGTGAATACGGTGCAGGAGCTGAACGCGGCGATCGAGGCGCAGACCACCAAGATCGAATCCACGAAGAACGACATGGCGAGCATGCAGGAGAATGTGCTGAGCGTTTCCGACAGCTCCGCTCACATCTCCAACCGTGTGGATACCCTGAATGAATCCAAGAACAGTCTGGTGTCACTGATATCCGATCTGTCCGCGATCTCCGAGGAGAACGCCGCTTCCACCGAGGAAACGACGGCCTCCATGCAGGAGCTGAACGCGACCTTCGAGATCATCAGCAAATCCGCAGAGGAATTGAAGGGACTTGCGAAGAAACTGAACGACGAGATCAGCTTCTTCTCCGTATAATCAGGAGCAGTCACGGCCACCGGCCGAAGAAGCCCGCCGAAGGCGCAGGAAAGACGCGCTTCCGGCGGGCTTTCTTATTACACACGGACGCGCGAAAAGCGGCTTGCCGCGGCTTTTCATTGTTTTGCCGCGTAAACGCCAACCTTGCATTTTGACCGGAGGAAATTTATAATATCCGGGGTCGTTTATCGCACGGATGCATCGGATCGGAGCTGATCTGACCGGTGCCCGAAGGTCGCAGCTTCCGGCATAAAAGCGCCGGAACAAAGGAGGAAATCATGGCGGATCTGTGGGGCGGAAGATTTACCGGGGCAACGGATGCGGAGGTGTTTTCGTTCAATGAATCCCTCTCCTTTGACAGACGCCTTTTCAGGGAGGATATCGAGGGCTCGCTGGCGCATGCGAAAATGCTTGGCAGGCAGGGAATTATCCCGGAAGAAGACGCGGCGGCGATCGCTGCGGGCCTTGAGGGGATATTAAAAGACCTTGAAGAAGGAAGGCTGGATTTTTCCGAAGCGGGTCATGAGGATATCCATTCCTTTATTGAAGCGGAGCTGACAAAAAGGATCGGTGAGCCCGGTAAGCGCCTGCATACGGGAAGGAGCCGCAATGATCAGGTGGCGACGGATTTCAAGCTCTATGTCAGAAGGCGCATAGAAGAGCTGCAGGAGGAGCTGAAAAAGCTGCTGCGCGTGGTTTATTCCCTGATGGAGCGGCATAAGTTCTCCTTTATGCCGGGGTTTACCCATCTGCAGAAGGCGCAGCCCGTTTCCCTGTCCCACTATCTTGGGGCGTATTTCGAGATGTTCAGAAGGGATCATGAGCGCCTTTCGGGCGTGCTTGCCCATATGACGCTTTGTCCGCTGGGCGCAGGTGCGCTGGCCGGGACCACCTATCCGCTGGACAGAGCCTTTACGGCGGCCGAGCTGGGCTTTGCGGGCCCCACGAGAAACAGCATGGATTCTGTTTCCGACAGGGATTATGTGCTGGAGGCATTATCCGCTTTTTCGATCCTGATGATGCATCTTTCCCGTTTTTCCGAGGAGCTGATCCTCTGGAACAGTAATGAATACGGCTTTGTGGAAATGGATGACGCCTTTTCCACCGGCTCCTCCATCATGCCGCAGAAGAAGAATCCGGATGTGGCAGAGCTTGTCCGGGGGAAAACGGGCAGGGTCTATGGGGATATGCTTGCTTTGTTTACGGTGATGAAGGGCCTGCCCCTTGCCTATAATAAGGATCTGCAGGAGGATAAGGAAGGCTTTTTTGATGCTTCGGACACGGTGCTTGACTGTGTAAGGCTCTTTGCCGGGATGCTGGGAACCCTTCGTTTTAAGACGGAGGTCATGGAAAGAAGCGCGCTGAAGGGCTTTTCCAATGCAACGGATGCCGCGGATTATCTCGTGGAAAAGGGTGTTCCCTTCCGGGATGCCCACGGGATCATAGGCCGGATGGTGCTTTACGGCATTGAACAGGGCACGGGGCTGGAGGAGATCCCGATGGAAAAATTAAGGGAATTTTCGCCGCTGATCGGGGAGGATTTTTACGAGACGGTTTCCTTAAAGGCCTGCGTGGAGAGAAGGAATACGCCCGGAGCCCCCGGCAGCAGGGCGATGGAGGAGGAGTTAAGGGAGGCGAAGGCTTTCCTGGACAGGATAGGATGACTGTCCGTTCACTGGTTTTGCAGGCGAAGCTGAATCGGTTTGCCGGAGCGGAGATCCGCACCGCGATTCCTTCGCTTCGGAAGGGAGAAAATGATGAGTGATAAGCTTAAGGCAGCGGTTCTGGGCGGCACGGGCATGGTGGGTCAGCGCTTCATCAGCCTGCTTGCCGGACATCCGTGGTTTGAGGTCAGCGTGATCGCGGCAAGCGCCAGGTCTGCCGGAAAGACCTATAAGGAGGCGGTGGAGGGCCGCTGGAAGATCGATCAGCCCATGCCGGAGAGCGTGGCGGACATCCCGGTGATGGATGTTTCCCAGGTGGAAAAGGTGGCGGAGCAGGTGGATCTGTGCTTTTCCGCCGTGGACATGAAAAAAGAGGAGATCCGGGAGATCGAGGACCGCTACGCGAAGACGGAGACGCCGGTCGTGTCCAATAATTCCGCCCATCGCTGGACGCCGGATGTGCCGATGGTGATCCCGGAGATCAATGCCTCCCATATCGAGGTGATCCCTTATCAGCGGAAGCGCCTGGGAACAGACAGGGGATTTGTGGCGGTAAAGCCCAACTGCTCGATCCAGAGCTATACGCCGCCGCTCTCCGCCTGGAAGGCATTTAATCCGGTAAGAGTCGTGGCCACGACCTATCAGGCGATTTCCGGTGCCGGAAAAACCTTCAGGGATTGGCCGGAAATGGAGGGAAATGTCATCCCGTTTATCTCCGGGGAAGAGGAAAAGAGCGAAAAGGAGCCTTTAAAGATCTGGGGGAGGATTGAGGACGGCGTGATCAAAAGCGCCGAGAGTCCTCTCATCACCTGCCAGTGCATCCGGATCCCGGTGTTGAACGGGCATACCGCCGCGGTATTTGTGGATTTTGAAAAGCCCGCAGAAAAGGAAGAGCTGATCCGTCTGCTGAGGGAGTTCAGGGGGCGTCCCCAGGAGCTTTCTCTGCCCTCCGCGCCGAAGCAGTTTATTCAGTATATGGAGGAGGACGATCGCCCCCAGGTCAGGCTGGATGTGGATGCTGAGCGGGGAATGGGGATTTCCATCGGAAGGCTGAGAGAGGATTCCCTGTTTTCCTGGAAATTTGTGGGGCTTTCCCACAATACGCTGCGCGGCGCCGCCGGAGGGGCCGTGCTTTTGGCTGAGCTGTTAAAGGCGGAAGGGTATATCGGGAAGAAATAACGCATATGGAAGATATTTTGGGCAGGCAGCAGGAGCTGCAGACCCTGGAGGGTTATTATGAAAAGCCGGGCTCCTCTCTTCATGTGGTCTATGGGGAGAGGCTGCTGGGAAAGGAAAGCCTGATCCGCCGCTTCGCGGAGGGAAAGGAGACCCATTATCTGCATGCAAAGCCGCTTTCCGCGGGAGCGCAGGCCCTGCTCTGGATCAGGGAGCTGAAGGAGCAGGGGCTTGAGCTGCCGCCGCAGGAGGACTATTTTGCCCTGCTTGGCGGGATCTCCTCCTCCTTCAGCGGAAAGGGCGTGCTGGTCATCGCTGATTTTGAGCATTTATTCCGGACCTCCGGCCCGAAATTTGCCGAGGAGTTTTTCAGCGCGATGAAAGCTGCCCTGCAGGATGGCAAAATGATGGTGGTGCTCCTCAGCTCCTCCCAGTCCTTTGTGGAGAACAGGCTGCTGGAAACGCTTGCCTCTCAGGGAAAGCTGGTCAGCGGACTCTTAAAGATCAGGCCGCTGGATTTTTCCTCGCTGCTTACCTGGTTTTCCGGTTCACCCTATTCCATCGGGCAGTGTATTGAACTGTATTCCTTTCTGGGAGGGTATCCCGGAGCCTGGGCGCTTTTTGGCAAAACCCTTCCCTTTGAGGAGGCATTAAAAAACTGCTTTTTTACCGAATATGCTCCCCTCTCCTGTCCGGAGGAGATCTTTCTGACCCCATACTTAAGGGAGCTGGCCGTGTATAATACGCTGCTGGCCTACCTCGCGGCGCCAAAGGAGAGCGAGACCCATTATGTGGGCAGAAAGCTGAACGATATCTTTGAGCGCACCGGTTATTCCAGACCGAAGATCCTGGTCTATCTGAAAAATCTGACCTCTGTGGGCGCCGTGGAAAAGCTGAGGAGCCTTCCCGTTTCCGAAGAGCTGCAGGTCAAGGCCGTATATCGTTTCGCGAATCCTATCCTGCATTTTTCCTACAGCTTTCTTTTTGCCAGAGAGCAGTCCTTTTCCGAAAACTATGCCAGGGCGCTTTCCGGTCTCCGCGCCTTTTCCCGGGAAGCTCACAGGCTCGCCTGTGAGGAATACCTGCGTTCCCTCTCCAGGGCGGGGCAGCTTCCGATCTACTTAAATCAGCTGGCCTCCTGGGCCGGGAAAACGGGCAGCCTTGATCTGGTGGGGCGTTCCGCGGACGGTGTCTATCTGGCCGCCACGGTTTCCGCGGATCCGGAGGGCTTTTCCGAAAGCCGCCTGAATTATTTCCTGCTTTCGCTGCAGAAGGCGCAGATCGCCCCGGCTTATCTTTATCTCTTCTCGCTTTATGGCTATGCGCCGGAGGTCATCGACCGTCTGTCCGGCATCGAGGGGATCTATCTGATGGATGCTTCCATATGGGAAAGAAAGCGTTTATAGCGGAAAAGCCCAGCGTGGCCCGGGAATTCGCGAATGCGCTGGGCGCGGCGTTTCAGTCCGCGAAGGGCTATATGGAATCCCCGGAGTATATCGTGACCTGGTGCGTGGGCCATCTGGTGGCCTTAAGCTATCCCGAGGCCTACGGGGAACAATACAGGCGTTGGAGCTTTGGCACGCTGCCGTTTATTCCGGATACCTTCCGGTATGAGGTGATAAACGCGGTAAAGGATCAGTTTAAGATCGTAAAGGGCCTGCTGAACAGAAAGGATGTGGACACCATCTATGTCTGCACCGATTCCGGGAGGGAAGGAGAATATATCTACCGTCTGGTGGATCAGCTTGCCGGGGTAAAGGGAAAGGAAAAAAAGCGGGTCTGGATCGACTCGCAGACGAAGGAAGAGATCCTGCGCGGGATCAGGGAAGCGCTGGATCTCTCCGCATATGACAGGCTTTCGGATGCCGCCTATATGCGGGCAAAGGTGGATTATCTGATGGGGATCAATTTTTCCAGGGCCTTGAGCCTGAAATATGCGGATCCCATCAAACACTATCTGGGAAGGGAGAAGGCCGTGGTCTCCGTGGGCAGGGTGATGACCTGTGTGCTGGGCATCGTGGTACAGCGGGAAAGGGAGATCCGGGCCTTTGTGAAAACGCCGTTTTACAAGGTGGTAGGGCGCTTTGAAACGCCCGCCGGAGCCTTTGACGCCGAGTGGAGGGTGAATCCGGATTCTCTTTTTGCCGGAAGTCCGGGGCTTTATAAGGATTCCGGTTTTCTTGATCAAAAGGATGCAGAGAAGCTGATCGGAGCACTCTCCGGTGCGAAGGAGGGAAAGATCAGCCTGCTGGAGAGAAAGAAGGAGGTGAAAAACCCGCCTCTGCTCTACAATCTGGCGGTGCTGCAGAATGACTGCGCGAAGCTTTTTAAGATCAGTCCGGACCAGACGCTGGGGATCATGCAGGAGCTTTACGAAAAGAAGCTGACCACCTATCCCCGGACGGATGCCAGAGTGCTCTCCTCGGCTGTGGCGAAGGAGATCGGGAAAAATCTGAAGGGTCTGGCAAACC
>CAMOOZ010000233.1 GCA_946621895.1 uncultured Lachnospiraceae bacterium
GGTTTCCCCCTTTCTTTCCGAGCGCTCCCAGTCCGTTATGGCCGCCGGGGGGATAAACGCCGTTTTATCCGACAACCGCGAGGGCGATACGGTGGAGAGCCATACAAACGACACCTTAAAGGGCGGAAGCTTTCTTGGCGGTAAGCGGGCTGTTCAGGGCTTATGCGCGCATGGCGAGGAGATCATCCGCTACCTGGAAAGTATCGGCACCGTTTTTTCCGTGGATGAGAAAAACATGCCCCTCCGGCGCGCCTTTGGCGGACAGTCCCACAAAAGGACCTATTACTGCGGTTCCTCGACCGGGAAGCAGATCGTTTCCGCCCTTGTCATGGAGCTTCGGCGCTTTGAGGCCTCGGGAATGGTGACCAGGAAGCTGCGCTGCCACTTTCACAGCGCGCTGATCAAAGACGGCGTATGCTGCGGCGCAATGCTTTATGATGAATCAAGCGGACAGCTGGAAAACTTTTATGCGGATGCCCTAGTGGCGGCCACGGGCGGGCAGAACGCCCTTTTCGGGAAAACAACGGGCTCCACGCTCTGTGACGGATATGTGGCCGGAAAGCTGTTTTTGCAGGGTGCGAAGCTCAAAAATCTGGAATTTATCCAATACCACCCCACCACCGTGGAAACCGCGCAGAAGCGCATGCTGATCTCCGAAGCGGTGCGCGGTGAGGGCGGAAGGCTCTTCTATGCGGAAAACGGCCGCAGGGTCTACTTCATGGAGGAGAAATACGGCGAAAAGGGAAACCTCATGACAAGGGATGTGGTCGCCCGTGAGATCACGATGACCGGTAAAGAGGTTTTCCTGGATATCTCCTTTCTGGACAAAAAGACGATCGACGAAAGGCTGCCGGAGGTCAGGGACATCTGCCGGAAATACAAGAATCTGGATATCGCGAAGGAGCCGATCCCCGTAAGCCCCAGCGTCCATTACTTCATGGGGGGGCTGGCCGTGCACATGAATCACGAAACCGACCTGAAAAACCTCTATGCCATCGGCGAATGCGCCTCCATCTATCACGGCGCAAACAGGCTTGGCGGCAATTCCCTTCTCTCGGCGATCTACAGCGGCCATGTGGCGGCGGATGAGATCGCGAAACGAGGCGGCATCGGCAGATTCCCGGATTTTACCGTCTTGCTGGAGCGTGAACGGAGCATCCTCAAAACGGGCGCCAGATCCAAAAGCTCCTTCCCCGTGATGTATATCCGTGATATGCTGGCGGCCACGATGAATCAGGAGCTCGGGGTGGCAAGAAGCGGGGAAGCCCTGGAGGAAGGCATCAAAAATGTGGATTACTACATTTCCGTTGCGGAGCATATCAACTATGACAGCAGCGTGAATCCATATGTCAACTACTCCTTACCCGCGATCCTTTCCCTGGCAAAGGCCGTGCTGACCTGCGCTCTTTCCAGAAAGGAAAGCCGCGGCTCCCATTTCAGGAGGGATTTCCCGGATACGGAGGAAGGCTTCGGTTACTCCACGCTGATCTCCTTCGATGACGGGGAATACCATGTTTCCCTTGATAAAGGCAATGAATATGAAGATTAACATACAAAGACAGAAAACGGGCAAGGCGGAGCCCTACATGGAGTCCTTTCTCTATGACGGCCCCGAAGACAATACCGTGGCCGGACTATTGGATTATCTGAATTACAATGACGATATCGTCACGATCGAGGGGAAGAAAACCACGCGGATCAGCTGGAGCTGCTCCTGCATACAGGGGATCTGCGGCGCCTGCGCCATGCTGATCAATGACAGGCCCGCGCTTGCCTGCGAGACCTTTTTAAGGGATCTGGCGCAGGATGAGCTGACCATCCGCCCGCTCTCCAGGTTTCCGGTCATCTGCGACCTGATCGTAGACCGTTCCTCGATCCACGAAAACCTGAGGAAAAACAATGTCTTTATCGGAAAATACGAGCCCCCGGCGAATAAAGACGAAAAAGGACATGAAAACCAGTACAATGCCGCCAAATGCTTAAAATGCGGCCTTTGCCTGGAGGTATGCCCGAAGTACAGGGACGGGGGGGATTTTTTCGGCGCAGCCTTCGCAAACGACTGTTTCCTGGTCGCATCCAGAGGGGGCAAGAGAAAAGACCTGATCGGGGAAGCCTATGAGGAGCATTATAAAAACGAATGTGTCTATTGTCTGGAATGCATGCGGATCTGCCCCATGGAGATCAAAATGACGGCCTCGATGGCAATGCTGAACGGACTGAAAAAACAAGGATAAAGGAATACGCCATGATGAAAATCATCCGGAACACGAAACGCTTTCTCCATCTGCTGCTCGCCGTATTCACCGTGATCTGTGCCCTGCTGTCCTATCAGTATCATGAGGAAAATCTGGAGGTGCAGACGACGCCGCAGGTGATGCGGGCAATGACGCAGGTGTCGAGGCTCCTCCCCCAGCTTGAGGAAAATGAGCAGGCGGTCAGGGAGGTGTATGACAACCTCGAACGGAGCCGCCGCGTTGTTCTGCATGGCGATAAGGATGCCGATGCGGCGCTGAGTGAAAGCGGTGAAAACGCGGACACTTTGATCGACCATACCCTTTCCTGGATGAACCGGGTGATCATGCTGAGAGTCGGGCGAAGAGGACATGTGATCGTGATCTCGAAGGCGGATAATACGATCCTTGCGCATCCCGATGAGCAGTTTGTGGGCGAGAAGCTCTATCCCATCGGCAATGTGGATATGGATGCTGCCCCTGAGCTTTCCTCGCTTGAACAGATCGGCATCACGGGGGGCTTTAAAGCCTTTTTCCCTTCCTCCTTTTTTCAGGAAAAGGTCAGCCCGGACCGTTTCTATGCCGCGGCGGACGCGGGGATCTACGGAACGGCCTTTGCCTATGAGGACACCTACATCCTGTGCGGGATAACGCTGATCGAGGCGATCATCCTCTGCATTATGCGCTCCCTCTTCACCACTTTGATCTTCTTTTCCATCGCCTTTGTTCTCGTCAGGTACATCGGCTTTTCCCTGGAATGGCGAAAGGAGGAACAAAAAGCGTTTTGCCGCAGGCTGAGGGCCTACGCCCTGATCGCGCTCATCGTCCAATTTTCGGTGACCTGGTACTATGAAACGATCATGGATGTGACGGGGGATCTGGCCACGATCAACGAGCATTCCCAGGCCGCCGTCGAGAACCTGAATACCTATCGGAATTACCGGGGTGAGCTTTCGGAATGGCTGGATAAGCAATATCTTACGCAATGCCGTCTGGCCGCGGAGCTGGTCAGGCATAAGGGAAAGGAAAACCTGACCCGTCAGGAGCTTGCGAAATACGCGGAGGAGCTGCGGATCAAGTATATCTATGTCTTTGACCGGACGGGGAAGGTCATCGTGACCAATTCGCCCTATGATCACTTTATGCTCAGCAGTCACAAAGGGGATCAGTCCTATGCCTTCCGTCCGCTCCTTGGGGGCAAGGAATATGTGATCCAGGAGCCGCAGCAGGATGACGCGGGCGGGGAATATATGCAGTATATCGGCGTGAGCCTTAGGGATGAGGAGGACCTCGCCGACGGCTTTGTCCAGATCGCCGTGGATCCGGAGCTCAGGGAACGCCTGCTTTCCCCGATCAATGTGCAGACGGTGCTGGATAATCTCGTGATCGGGCTTCCCGATTACGCGCTGGCGATCGACAAGGCCACGCTGCAGGTCGTGGCCACCACCGGGCTGGGCTTTGTGCAGGCGAGCATAGCGGAGCTGGGGATCCAGGAGGAAAATCTGAAGACGGGCTTCAACGGGTTTTATGACAATGCGGGGATCACCTATTACGCGGGGGTCAGTGAATCGGAGGATCTGTTCCTGATGCCCCTCACCAGGAGCATGGACAATCAGGATTCCCTCTTTACATCGCTTAAGCTCGCGCTGTTCGGCGCGCTGTCCTTCCTGCTTTTCGCCGCGGCAGCGTTCTATTCCTATGGGCGGCTTCCTTTGGATAATGCTTCCGAGGACGAAAGCAAATCCGGGAAAAAGGAGCCTGCCGCGCAGTCAGCCGGAGACGGCGAAGAGGATGAAGAGCGCGGGATCTTCCGCAGCTTAAAGAGCGTGATCAAGACGCAGGATAAGGCCGGCTTTGAAGGACGCTGGAAAAAGCAGAGCAGCATCCCGCTCTCGCAGCAGACGCCGGAAATGCGCACAAAAAGGATCATCTACCGCATCCTGCTGGTATTTTCCCTGGCGCTAATCCTGCTGGAATTCTTTGTCGTCACCCTGGGGA
>CAMOOZ010000234.1 GCA_946621895.1 uncultured Lachnospiraceae bacterium
CAAAAGCAAGCAGCTGGTGGAGTATGCCGACAGTCTTTTTGCGCTGTATGACCTGATCGAACTGATCGACTTAAACACCGGCTATTCCACCTCCATCTACCAGAGCAGGCAGACAAAGGGCACCTACAACAGGCTCCCGGTGGCGGAAGAGATAAAGCTGTACGCCAAAGCGGAGATCTATCCGGAGGACCGGGAGGCCTACATAGAATTCCATGATCTGAACACCGCTGAGGAAAGGCTCCGGCATACCACCTCCGGCTTTATCTCTTCTCCCTTCCGCACGCTGCTGGCCGACGGCAATTATGACTGGAAGCTCTATATCCTGCTGAATACCGGTCATGCGGGGGAAAGAAAGATCCTCTCGTGTTCCAGAAGGATCATTGCCGGCAATGTTATCCGGATCAATAAAGAGAACACCGCGAAGAATGTCAGCTCCGCTTTTTCCTTGGAGCTGCTCTGGCATAATCTGGAAATGAGTTCTGAAATTCCCTTTTTCTGGAAGGATATGAACCACAAATATGTGGGTGCCAATCATGCCTTCCTCTCCTATTTTGGTTTGGAAACTGCGGATGAGCTGACAGGGAAGACCAGCGAGGAAATGGGATATACGATCGAGCCGGGCCATCATCAGCTGGCGGAAAAAAAGGCGCTGGACAGAGGCGAGAAAACCATACGGATCCCCGGCACCTGTATCCGCAAGGGTGAGCTTCGCAATATCCTGACCACCAGGCTCCCGCTCTATGATGACAACGGAAGGATCATCGGCCTGCTCGGCTATTTTGTGGATATCACGGATCAGCATTTTTCCAATATGCGGCTCTCCCATCTTTCCATTCATGATCCCGTCACCGGTCTGCCGGGCTTTTTGGGGATCATCGAATCCGCTCTGCACTATCAGGAGAGCTATGCGCTGAACTCGCAGAATTTCACGCTGATCTTTCTGGACATCGTGGGTTTTCGGAACTTCAATCAGACCTATGGGATCGAATGGGGAAATGAACTGTTACGGCAGACCGCGGACCGGATCAGGGAGATCATCGGATCCACCGGCGTCGTGGGAAGATACGCGGGAGACTATTTCCTGATCCTCAGGCAGTGCTCCTGCATGGAGGAGGCCGAGGAGCTGGCCAATGTGCTGCGGGAAAAGGTCCAGGGCATCTACGAAGTGGAGAGGATCCCCTGCACGATCTACTGCCGCATCGGCTGCTGCCTCTTTACCGAGACGAAAAATGTGCAGGAAATGTATGTAAAAGCACACGACCGGGCAAAGGCCGAGGAATAAAACGGAAAGGAAAAAGGGGAGGCTTTCGGCCTCCCCTGCTTGATCTGTGTTGTCCTTACATCGGCTTCTCGTAGAAGAAGGAACCCTCCCTGACATACCCGATGTCCTTGTAATCCGTGATCTGCTCAGTGCTTCCGATAAACAGCGATCCGCCCTTCTGCAGCGAGGCGAAGAATTTCCTGAATACCTCTTCCTTCGCTTCTTCGGTGAAATAGATCAGCACATTCCGGCAGACGATCAGATGATTATCCGTCGGGTATTTATCCCTCAGCAGATTGGCTTCCTTGAACTCCACATGCTTTTTGATCTCATCCGCCACCTGGTAGGAAGGGCCAACCTTCGTAAAGTACTTGTTCAGCATTTCCTTCGGCACATCCACAACGGACTTTTCATTATACAGGCCCACCTTCGCCTTGGCCAGCACCTGCTTGTCGATATCCGTCGCAAAGATCTTGATCCGTTCCATCGGAAGATGCTTCGAAAGCGCCATGACCAAAGAATAAGGCTCATCACCGGTGGAGCAGGCTGCGCTCCAGATCTTCAGATTCTTTCCGAAACGGTCGATCAGGCGGGGGAAGATCTCCTTATCCAGAAGCGCCCACTGATCCGGATTCCGGTAAAAATTAGAGACATTAATCGTCAGGTAATTCACAAATTCATCGAACTTCTCTGTGTCTGTTTTCAGCAGCGTCACATACTTCTCATAATCCTTTGCATTGTTGCGCATGATCAGATTGTCGATCCGGCGCTTCATCTGCTTTTCCTTATATGCGTCCAGATCAATCTTGGTGAGATCAAAAACAGCCTTCTTAAACCACTCGTAATCCTTTGTCAATGCCACTTTTCCCTTCTCCTTTTTTCGTTTTCAACAACCGCCACTTCAGCATAGGAAACCGCCGGGTGAAGCGATCCTTACACCCGGCGGAATTCAGTTAACAGAAGCGCTCAGCCATATTATTGTTCGGAGGACCCTGCTTCGTCGTCCTCATCGGCCTGCTCGGCAATATACTTGTCAATATCCACCGACACGGACTCCGCATTGGGGTCTTCCTTACGCTCTTCCTTATTATCCTGATTCAGCAGAGCCTTCATGCTCAGGCTGATCTTATGATCCTGCTCATTGAAGTCCACGATCTTGGCCTGGACTTCCTGTCCCACGCTCAGCACATCAGAAGGCTTCTCCACTCTCTCATTGGAGATCTGGGACACATGCAGCAGCGCGTCCACACCGGGCTCCAGCTCCACAAATGCGCCGAAGTCCGTCATTCTGGCGATCTTCCCGGTGACAATATTGCCTCTGGCAAATTTCTTATCGGCATCCTTCCAGGGATTCTCATCCTCAAATTTGCGGCTCAGCGCGATCTTCTGGCCATTGATATCCTTGATCAGCACTCTGACCTGATCGCCGACCTTAAACACCTTCCTGGGATTTTCCACCCTGCCCCAGCTCATCTCAGAGATATGCAGCAGGCCATCCGCTCCGCCGAGATCGATAAACGCACCGAAGTCCGTCAGATTCTTTACGGTGCCTTCCACGACATCACCGGGCTTGATCCTGGCGAAAAGCTCCTCCTGCAGCTTCTTCTTCTCTTCCAGAAGCAGCTGCTTGCGGTCGCCGATGTAGCGGCGCCTTCTGGGATTATATTCCGTAACGACAAAGCTGATCTCCTGATCCTTATACTTGGAAAGATCCCGCTCATATCCATCCGAAACAAGGCTGGCGGGAATAAAGATCCTGATCTCATCCACAACCACGCTCAGGCCGCCGTCCAGCACCTGGACAACCTTCGCCTTCAGCACCTCGTGATTGTTAAAAGCTTCCTCGATCCGCTTATTGCCGCGATCCAGTGCCAGACGCTTATAGGTCAGGATGACCTGTCCTTCAGATTCATTGATCTTTAAGACCTTGACTTCGATCTTATCTCCCTCATGAAGGACCGTGGTAAGATCAAGATTGGCCTCATTCGAATATTCATGCCTCGGCAGCGTTCCGTCGATCTTATAGCCGATATCCAGAATGGCCTCATCGGGTTTAACGCTGATGATCTTCCCCTCTACGATTTCACCGGTATGAATGGTCTTTAAAGACTCATCCAACATTTCTTCAAAGCTCTGCTGTTCTGACATAATTATGAACCTCCTCGATGATGTAATTCGGGGTGGACGCCCCAGCAGTGATTCCCACCAAATCAACAGTCTCCGGTAGCTTAGGAGGAAGATCTCTTACCGTCTGAATCAGGTAAGTGTACTCACACTCTTTTTTGCAGATTTCGAAAAGCTTTTTCGTATTGGAGCTTTGCGGATCCCCGATGACGATCATAGCATCGCATTCTCGCGCAAGCTCCTGGGCTTCCGTTTGCCGCTCTCCCGTAGCGTTGCAGATAGTATTCACAACACTAACATTATAGCCTTTCCTTTTTATGATTTCAACCGATTCTTGAAAATTCTTCAACTTTATCGTCGTCTGCGCCACAACGGTCAGCTTTCGCCGGTCTTCCGGGCCGCAGGGCGGAAGGGCCTGCGCCTCCTCAGGACCGGAAACGACGAGCGCCTCTCCCCTGCACCAGCCGCGGATCCCCTTTACCTCGGGATGGGAAGCATCTCCCACGATCAGGATCCTGTCCCCGTCAAAGCCGGCGCGCTCCACGATCCCATGGATGCGCTTTACAAAGGGGCAGGTGGCATCCACATACCGGATCCCTCTTTCCTCCAGTTTTTCAAAAACCGCCCTGGATGCCCCATGGCTGCGGATGATCACAGTGCCCTCGCTGATGCGCTCCAGCTCCTCCTCGCCATTTATCACCCGGACGCCTTTTTGTTCCAGATCCCCGACCACCGCGCGGTTATGGATCAGCGGGCCAAGGGTATAGATCCTTTCGCCTTTTTCAAGCTCCCGGCTGACGATGTCCATGGCCCGGTGGACACCGTAGCAGAAGCCCGCGCTCGCAGCCAGCTTTACTTCCATAAGCCCCTCTCCCTGCACATGGAAAGCAGGCTCTCCAGCACCTCATCGATGGCAAGCGAAGAGCTCTCCAGCAAAAGCGCGTCCTCCGCCCGCCTTAACGGCGCGATCTCCCTCTCCATGTCCTGCCTGTCCCGTCTGCGGATGTCCTCTTCGATCTGCTCGATCGACGCGACCTCCCCCTTTTCCTCGAGCTCCCTTGCCCTTCTTAAGGCCCTGATATGGGGATCCGCATCCAGATAGACCTTCAGCTCAGCATCCGGCAGCACCA
>CAMOOZ010000235.1 GCA_946621895.1 uncultured Lachnospiraceae bacterium
AGTAGCGGAACTGCCGCAATTCCTCCTTCAGGCAGGCGTTCTCTGAATATGAAGAAGAGACTCCTGACGACTGGCATTATGCACTGCAAAGGCTGGAAAGGGGAGGACTTGATCTTAAGCCGCTGATCACTCACCGTTTCTCTCTTGAGAACCTTGTGGAGGGATTAAAGATGATGAAGGATAAATCAGATGACTGCTGAAAAAGTGATGATGACGCTGGAATGACAAGGATTTTGGAACGGATTTATGCCAAGAACAGGTGAAAGCATTTACGAAAGAAAAGACGGGCGCTTTGAAGGCCGCTATATCGCTTCCCGTGATGAAAACGGGAAGGCGAAGTATGCCTGTGTCTATGGAAAGACGAAACAGGAGGTGCGGGCTAAGCTTTCAGAAGCGAAAGAGAAGGTCAGACGGGAGGAACTTCAGGGAAGTTATACGCTAAAACAGGCATTTGAGAAATGGCTGGCCAACCGTTCGGAAGGACTCAGCCCGGGCACCATTGATCGTTATGAATTCATCATGTCGAAATACGCCTTTCCCACTCTTGGGGATCAGGAGGCTTCTTCCATTACACCGGCCCAGACAGGGGCGTTGCTCGCGTCTCTTGCCGCAAAAGAGGAAAGAGGGGAAGAGGCCATTAAGGGCACTACTCTGGAAACCGTCAGAAACCTGTTGTTCAATGTGATTTCCTTTGCGAAAGGCGACAAGGATATTCCAAAAGAGCTTCGGGAGCTTTATAAAATTGAAAAAACACCCTACGAGCCTTTATCCAGGCAGGAGGTCCGAAGGATTGTGGACTGTGCGAAATATCAGCGGTGTCCTGAAATGCTGGGCGTTCTTCTGGCTCTGTATACTGGAATCGGGACGGGTGAACTGTGTGCGCTGTCCTGGGATGATGTGAACATGAGCCGACGGGAGATTTTTATCCACAATACCATATACCGGATTAAAGACAAGGAATCGGAAACGAAGCGGACAAAGCTGACGATTGTGAATGTATATAAATCCCATATGCGTACAGTGAATTATCCGGAGGCATTGGACCGATATATCCGTGAACAGTACCGGGAAGGCGCATATTTCCTGACAGGAGAGAAGGGTAAGCTCATGGAACAGAAAACCTTCTGCAATCGCCTGGAAAGGATCCTGGCCGGATTTCAGCTGAAAAACATTACTCTGCAGCGGGTAAACCGAACTTTTCAGGAGGGCCTTGCCGATACCAGATATCTGACAGATCCTTTTTTCCGTCCGGAAGCGGCAAAAGAGTCGGAAGGGCAGATTGATGAGAAGTGGCTGTTAAAGGAAATGGAGCATGATCTGAAGCCTTTGAGAGGTATTTTAGGTCTGTCTGCAGAGGATATGGGACAGATGCTGGATTGTTCCTCTGAGGATTATCTGGCGCTGGAGGAGGGGGAGGAAGCGCTGGACTGGAGTGAGTTTTTGTCCCTGTTATTCTTTTTTCGTTATAACAGCAAAACGGAAGCGGTCGTGGAGGCGCTTGGGTTGTACCCCAGAACGCTGAAGGAAAAGTTCCTGATCTATACGCAGAAAGGCACGATCCGGGAAGGGCAGAACCCGGAAATGGCTGTACTGGGCGCGGAAGATGTGCCGGGAGATTAAACGATGGATGATTTTTCACTGATCCCGAAGGAAAAGCTGATCGCCTTGCTTGCAGGGGAGTTACCCGATATTAAGCAGAAACTAAGCCTTACCGATCAAGACCTGGAAAACATGACCGGCATCGGCGCAAAGCGCCTTGCGGCGATTGAATCCGGCAGAAGACAGATGAAGTGGAGTGAATATCTCTCCATTCTCTTTGTCCTGTGGGAAAATAATTCCGCAAAAATGCTTTTGGATGAAAAGGGTTTATTTCCCATCGAAATGAAACAGGCATTTCAGATCAACCGAAATGCCCATTCAGCAAGGGGAGTATAGGTGTACCTTCGGTTATCTTGCTGTCAAAGAGCTCTTATCCTTAACGAATGATATTACTACTCCATCCTGATGCATCTGCTTGCCATTATCCTGTTTTTATGATAGAGTAAGAAAGTCTGCAGAGATGAACTTTTTCTGTGAAGGCCGGTGTGTCGGAATGGCAGACGAGGCAGACTCAAAATCTGTTGCGGGCAACCGCGTGTGGGTTCAAGTCCCACCACCGGCATATTTTACACAGTAAGCAGCCATGCGGTTTTTCGATAAAACCGCATGGCTGTTTTTTGCCGCGGGGGGCGAAAAGGAAGCGATCGCCGTTCGGCGATGCTCCCTCCCCGGGCGGTTTTGCGAATGGTACTGGCAGCGAAGAAAACAGTCTGAGGAGTAGGGGAATGAGTCCGGCAAAATGGTCGAGGCATTTTTATCAGCCTGCGCTTCCGCTCGGGAAAGAGGGAAGAAGAATCACCGGAGGAACGGAACACATTGCGCTTTCCAGGCGCGCGGCGGCAGAGGGCATGGTGCTTTTGAAAAATGAACGCAATGTGCTGCCGGTAAAAAGAGGGACACGGGCAGCGCTGTTTGGAAAAGCCGGCGCCGATTATGTTAAGGGCGGCGGCGGAAGCGGGGATGTGACTGTGTCATATGTCCGCAATCTGATCGACGGCATGCGCATCAAGGAGAAGGAAGGAAAGGTGCTCCTCTATGAACCGCTGAATGCATTCTATGAGCAGCAGGTGCAGCAGCAGTACGCGCAGGGAATTGTTCCCGGCCTGACCGCTGAGCCCGAGCTTCCGGAGGAGCTTTTAAGGGGTGCGGCAGCCTTTGCGGATCTGGCGATCATCAGTATCTGCCGGTTTTCCGGAGAAAACTGGGATCGGACGACGGGATCGGATGCCGGCTGCAATACAGGCGCGGGCTGCGACGCAGCGGAAAAGGAGCTGTCCGAGCGGGCAGAGAAGGTTTTTGAACGCGGTGATTTTTATCTTGCCGAAGCGGAAGAAAAGCTGATCGATCAGGTCAAAAGCTTTTTCAAAAAGGTCGTTATCGTGCTCAATACGGGCGGAATGATCTCCGCCTTCTGGTTTGCACAGGATCCGGGAATCTCTTCCGTGCTCATGGCCTGGCAGGCTGGAATGGAGGGCGGAGCTGCCGAGGCGGACATTCTCTGCGGCGATGTGAATCCTTCCGGAAAGCTGGCGGATACCTTCGTCGGCAGACTGGAGGACTATCCCTGTGCCGAAAATTTCCATGAATCGCCGGAATATGTCAATTACACAGAGGATATCTATGTGGGCTACCGCTATTTCGAAACGATCCCCGGAAAGGACAGCCTGGTCTGTTATCCCTTTGGCTTTGGCCTTTCCTATACGGAATTTCTCCTGACGCCGCTTGGCTGCCGCATGCACGGGATCGAATCGCTGCAGACTGCAGGAGATGAAGCCTCTCTCCAACAGATTTTTCAGCGTGACGACGCTCCCCGCATCGAGGTGCTGGTGCAGGTCGCCAATATCGGCCGCGCTGCCGGCAGGGAGGTCGTCCAGCTCTATGGCAGCGCGCCCGCAGGGAAGCTCGGGAAACCGGCAAGGGAATTGAAGGCCTTCTGCAAGACGCCGCTGCTTGCGCCCGGTGAGACGGCGACGATGCGCCTGACCATCCGGATCGGCGAGCTTGCGTCCTTTGACGACCTCGGCAGGATCTGTGAGAGCGCCTGGGTGCTGGAGAAGGGAAAATACGCTTTTTATCTGGGAACCAGTGTGCGCGATACGGTCCGCCTGGAAACGGTTCTGGAGCTGGAAAAGGACATTATCGTGCAGACTGCCCACAGCTTCTGCGCGCCGTCCCGCCTTTCCGCGCGGCTTCTTGCGGACGGAACATATGAGCCCCTGCCGCAGCGGGAGAGCAAAGCCACGGCCAGTGTCTGGGAAGGCCGGGAAAAAGCCGGAGCGTTTGCACCGGATACCCGAGCCTGTAAAGGCGAGGATTTTTCCCGGGATCCCGGGGAGGGACCCATTCGTTTTGCACAGGTGGCGGATGGCAGCGCAGATTTTGAGGACTTTTTTGCGCAGCTTTCGCTGGAGGACAGGGTCAGTCTCCTCTGCGGACAGCCCAACACCGGAGTGGCCAATTGCTTCGGCATGGGGAATCTCCCCGCCTACGGTGTTCCTTCCGTCATGACTGCCGACGGACCCGCAGGCCTTCGTATCCGGCGGGAGGTCGGTGTGACGGCCACGGCCTTCCCCTGTGCGACGCTTTTGGCCTGCACCTGGGATGAGGAGCTTGTCCGGGAGATCGGGATCGCAGGAGGCATGGAGGTAAAGGAAAA
>CAMOOZ010000236.1 GCA_946621895.1 uncultured Lachnospiraceae bacterium
CGGCGGGGAGAATGGGGAAGGACCAGATCAGAGACTTTTTTTGAAGAAGCAAAACAGGGGACCCCCGGCGGCGTGACCCCCCCCGCCCGGCCCTTCCGTTCCGTCGGCATGACTCCCCGGTTTATCGAGAGGGGAGAGGGAGCGTATCTTTGGGACGCGGACGGAAATCAGTATATCGATTATGTCTGTTCCTGGGGCCCCATGATTTTGGGGCACGGGAGAAGGGAAGTGCTGGATGCCGCGAAGGAGGCGATGGAGCAGGGCTTAAGCTTCGGCGCCGCCACGGAGCGGGAGGTGGAGATGGCGAAGCTCCTTACCTCCTCGATCCCGGGCCTGGAAATGGTCCGCATGGTAAATTCCGGAACGGAGGCCGTGATGAGCGCCGTCCGGGCGGCCAGGGGCTATACCGGCAGAAACAAGCTGATCAAGTTTGAGGGCTGCTACCACGGGCATTCCGATGCGATGCTTTCCAAGGCCGGCTCCGGCGTGATGACGCAGGGCATCTCCGACTCCGCCGGCGTTCCGGCAGGCTGCACGCAGGACACTTTGAGCGCGGTCTATAATGACCTGGAAAGCGTGGAGGCGCTGTTTTCCGCAAACCCCGGAGAGATTGCCGCGGTGATCGTGGAGCCGGTGGCCGCGAACATGGGCGTCGTGCTGCCGAAGGAGGGCTTCCTTCAGGGCTTAAGGGAGCTCTGCGACAGGGAGGGGGCGCTGTTGATTTTTGACGAGGTGATCACGGGCTTCAGGCTTTCCTTTGCCGGCGCGCAGGGGTATTTCGGCATCGTTCCGGATCTTTCCACCTTCGGCAAGATCATCGGCGCGGGCTTCCCGGTGGGCGCCTACGGCGGGAAAAAGAAGATCATGGAGAAGGTTGCGCCCTTAGGGCCCGTTTATCAGGCGGGCACGCTGTCCGGCAATCCCGTGGCCATGGCGGCGGGGCTTGCCCAGCTGAGGATCCTGAAGGAGGAGCCTGCATTTTACGATAAGCTGAACGAAAAGGGAGACCGATTCTTTGGCGCGCTTTCCGACTGCCTGAAAAAGAAGGGCATCCCGGCGCAGGTAAATCATATCGGTTCTCTTGGCTGTGTCTTTTTCGCAAAGGACCCGGTGACGGATTATCCTTCCGCAAAACAAAGCGACACGGAGCTGTTTGGCAAATACTTCGCGCACATGCTGAAGGAGGGAATCTATCTCGCGCCCTCCCAGTTCGAGGCGATGTTCCTTTCCTGTGCGCATGGCGAGGAGGAGCTGGGAAAAACGCTTCAGGCAGCGGAGAGGTTTTGAGAAAAACCGGGGAAAATCACGGGAGTTTTTTCGGGGCGGAGCGATCCGCCCCGTTTTCTTTTTGCAAAACTGTTACACGCAAGTTACGAAATATGAACGGTTTTCTGTCTTGTTATGTAAACATTTAAGCGCTATAATACCACATGGCTGCTGCAGGAAATGCGTTTCCTGTAACGCCTCCGGCGGATGACCGCGATCTACGCTTCGCATCGTTTTGGCATGCAGCGCAATATGCTGCTTCCAAAGCGGGCCTGCTCACGATGCGTGTGCCCGGCGGATGGAAACGGATGAAAGTGCAGGCACTTAATTCATTTCCGGTATTCGTTTACGACATGCCAAAAGCCCCTCAGGGGCAAAGAAGAGATATCCGATACGGTTAAAAAAGCCCGGCCTAACGGGCTGCGGAGGAGTAAATGGTTTTTCAGGATAAGATTCTGATCGCGAAAGCGGGGGAAACCCCCGTATTTCTGGAGCCCTCGATGGCAAACCGCCACGGGCTGATCGCCGGCGCGACGGGGACGGGCAAGACCGTTTCCTTAAAGGTACTGGCGGAGTCCTTCAGCAGGCTCGGGGTGCCTGTGTTTCTGGCGGATGCGAAGGGGGATCTTTCCGGCATGTTCAGGCCGGGAGAGGAGTCCGGAGCGGTAAAGGATCGCGTGGATTCCATGGGACTTCTGCAGCAGGACTTTTCCTTTCAGGGCTTTCCCACCGTGTTCTGGGATGTTTTTCAGGAAAAGGGGCTGCCGCTTCGTGCCACCATCTCCGAGATGGGACCGCTCCTGCTTTCCCGTATCCTTGGTTTAAATGATACGCAGAGTGATATTCTCACTGTTCTCTTTAAGATCGCGGATGACGAAGGGCTTCTGCTCATCGATACGAAGGATCTTCGCTCCATGATCAGCTATATCAGCGAAAATCGATCCGAATACAGTGCAGCTTATGGCAACATGGCTCCCCAAAGCCTTGGGGCGATCCTGAGGGCAGTGATCGCGCTTGAAGCAGAGGGCGGCGAGCTCTTTTTCGGCGAGCCCGCGCTGGATATCAGGGACTGGCTTTCCACGGATGCCTCCGGCAGAGGCAGGATCCATATTCTGGAATGTGAAAAGCTGATGCAGTCCCCCTCCATGTATGCCACCTTTATGCTCTGGATGCTTTCCGAGCTTTATGAAACGCTTCCCGAGGTGGGGGACCTCCCCAAACCGAAGATCGTCTTTTTCTTCGATGAAGCCCATATGCTTTTTAACGACGCGCCGAAGGCGCTGCTGGCCAAGGTGGAGCAGGTGGTAAAGCTGATCCGCTCCAAGGGCGTGGGCCTTTTCTTCATCACCCAGAATCCGCAGGACATTCCCGAAGGAGTGCTTGCGCAGCTGGGGAATAAGCTTCAGCATGCCCTTCGCGCCTATACGCC
This sequence comes from uncultured Lachnospiraceae bacterium, assembly GCA_946621895.1. Next base: position 2,696 of record CAMOOZ010000236.1, read on the forward strand.
TGCAGAGCAGAAAAAGGTCAAGGCGGCCGCGATGAGCTACCGGGCAAATCCCGCCTTTGATACCTACAATGAGCTGATCTCTCTGGGAAAGGGAGAGGCCCTGATCTCCATGCTGCAGCCGGACGGCGTGCCGGGGATCGTGGAAAAGGCCACGGTGCTGCCGCCGGAAAGCCTGATGGGCCCCGCGGGCGCCGCGGAGCTGGATCAGGTCATCAAATCCGAGCTGCTTTATGCGAAATACGCGGAGAGCGTGGACAGGGATTCCGCCTATGAGTTTTTGGAGCGGATGGGCCTGGAGGCAGAGGCAGCGAAGGAGCAGGCAGCGCTCGAAAAGGAGCAGGCGAAGGAAGCGGAGAGGGCCGCAAAGGAAAGAGCAAAGGAAGAGGCTGCCCTGCAGAAAAAGCTGGAGAAGGAAAAGGCCGCCAAAGACAGACGGATGAACAGCGCCGTGGCCGGTGTGGCATCCACTGCCGGCGGAACCGTGGGCAGAGAGCTGGGAAATTCGCTGGGTCAGGCTTTCGGCGGAAAATTCGGAAAGAAGCTGGGCGGAAATCTCGGCGCTTCAATCGGAAGAGGACTGCTCAGCACCTTTTTCAGGAAATAAAAGGATACGGAGAACAGAGAAATGAAATGCCCCTATTGCAACCATGAAAACACCAGAGTCATTGATTCCCGCCCCGCGGAGGACAACAATTCCATCCGCCGCCGCAGGATCTGCGATGAATGCGGAAGACGGTTTACCACCTATGAAAAGGTGGACACGATCCCGCTCATCGTGATCAAAAAGGACAACAACAGAGAGGCCTACGACAGACAGAAGATCGAAGCCGGGATACTGCGTGCATGCCATAAACGGCCGGTGAGCGCCGTGGAGATCAACCGTCTCGTGGATTCCGTGGAAACGGATATTTCGAAGAGGGAAGAAAAGGAGATCTCCAGCCGCGTGATCGGGGAAATGGTGATGAGCAGGCTGAAAAATCTGGACGAGGTGGCCTATGTCCGTTTTGCCTCCGTATACAGGCAGTTCAAGGACGTCCATACCTTCATGGAGGAGCTGGGGAAGATCCTGGAGAGCAAAAGTGATGAAAAGTAATCCTTTTTTTCCGTGGAAGTTTATAAGAAGCGCCTACACCATTCCCTACGAAAAGCTGTATGAGGCCGGATTCCGGGGCATTATCTTCGATATCGACAATACCCTGACGGAGCACGGCGCGCCTGCCGATGAACGGGTGGTGGCCCTCTTTGAAGAGCTGCACCGCATCGGTTTCGCCACCTGCCTGGTTTCCAACAACCGGAAGGAACGGGGGCAGAAGCTGGCGGCTGCGGTGCATTCCGACTATACCTGGAAGGCGAACAAACCGCTGCCCTCCGCCTGCACGAAGGCCATGGAAATCATGGGCACAGACAGGAACACCACCATTCTTGTGGGGGATCAGCTCTTCACGGATATCTGGTGCGCAAACTGGGCCGGGATCCGTTCCATTCTGGTTCTTCCCATCAACCCGCGGGAGGAGATTCAGATTGTCCTGAAGCGTTATCTGGAGGGACCGTTCATTCTGAGCTACGTACGGCGGCGCCTTCGGGAACGCAG
>CAMOOZ010000237.1 GCA_946621895.1 uncultured Lachnospiraceae bacterium
CCACCCAGGGCACTCTGAAGAGCAGCTGTCTTTCCGGCGTCGTGATCCGCTCCAGCAGAGCGTCTCTTCTGTACTCCTCCTCGTGCGCTTCGATCACGACCCTCAAGGATTCCAGCACCTCCTTTACGGCCTGATGAAACTCGGGCTGAGCCGGGTTCTTCGCAACGACCAGTTCGTAGACCTCATCAACATACGACATTTTTTCATTCCTCCTCTCATGTAACATAGATGAAACGGGTCACAATGCGATGTAATGCTGTAATGCATCGCCGGACCCGCCATAAAACCGATAAAGCATGACCAGTGCCCGTACGGTTACTTACTCTACAAATTCAGCCTTCACATAGGCCACTGCATTATTATAAAGGATCCTGCACCAGCCATCCGGCAGCCTTTCGATCAGCTGCAGCTCATCTCCTCCATGAGCCACGCCCAGCCGCTCGGAATTCTGATCCGCTGCAGCACGGATATTCACATTCTCCTTTGCCTTCACGGTCCCCGTGACATCGGCGGCGCTGGCCGCCTCCACCTGGGGAAAGACCAGGAACTCCGTCTTCACAAAGGCCTCGCCATCCTCAAAGCTGATCTTGGACCAGCCGTTGGGGCGGTTCTCCAGAACCGTCACCTCCTGATCCTGGGCCAGCTGACCCTTTCTGTCCGCCTCAATGCTGTCCGAGGTCCGGACATTTACCTTGGTGGAGACTTTCGCGGCCCGGGGGAAGGTCATGGACTCTCCCTCCGAGGGAGTGTCTTCCCCCTCTCCGGCTGCTGCCTCCTGAGCGGCCCGCTCCTCTTCAAGCCGTCTCTGTTCTTCCTCCTCCTGCACGATCATCTCGCCGACTCTTTCCTTCGTGATCACCTTCATGTCCTCAAGAAAATCATTCAGCTCGGCGTTGTTCGCGATCAGGTCATTGTATTCCACTGCCACCCGGTTGTTCAGATCCTTCACATCCTGCTGCAGCGTGATCCCGGTGATATAGGCGTCCTCCGTTTCGGATACATTTCCCATCTGGATATAATAGCTTCCCTCCGGATCCTTGCAGATATAAAGCGTCCGCAGGCCGGGCACCAGATCCTCAAAGCCCTTAAAGCGGATATAGTTCAGCACATAGGCCACATAGGTGTCGGAGAGCAGGCCCTTCTTCACATAGATCTCCAGCTTCGGCACTTCCTCGATATATTCGCCGCTGACCTCGATCCGCTTGGCCTCCGTGTCATCCAGATCCCTGGCCAGCGTCCTGACCGTTTCCGCATCTCCCCTGCCGATCGCCTCAAAATAGGAGGTCACCAGCGCATCCACGGCGGGATAGGTGTCTCTCTCCATCGGCACCTCCGGGATCTCTCCGGGCAGAATAGCCTCACCGGTCACACCCGTGGTGTCCTTTTGCTCTCCGTTTGCTCCCAGGGTAACAAAAACGATGATAATGATCAGACATGCAACAACCAGAACGGAAACGAGAGCTACAATGACATGACTTGAAAGCCATCCGGGAAAATTTTTCAGCTTTTCCATAATGACTTCCGTGCCTTCTCTGGCTCTCTGCTTCTGCGGCTTCTTTTCCTGATTTTCTTCCTGCAGTTCCATAATGCACTCGGCGGGAATCGAACCCACATTAACGGCGTCGGAGGCCGTCGTTCTATCCGTTAGACTACGAGTGCCCAAGTGATTTTGAAACGCTTTTTCACAGCGCGTTTCCTATAATACGACAGGGATCAAGGCTTGTCAAGCAAATTTGTTAACAAACTATTACGCTATTATTGCTTTTTGTAATAAAGAAGCCGGATCGGGGATCCGGCTTCTTCGCAAGGAGGGATATATAAAACAGATGTTATTGTTGTTCAACAGGATTCTCGATGATCTCTTCCGCCGGCTGCGCCGCTTCTGCCTGTATTTCCACCGAAACCGGTGTTTCTTCTGCCGCGCCGGACTGATCCTCGCCGGCAGCGGTACCGCCGCTTTCTTCACCGGCGGAGGTGCCGCCGCTTTCCTCGCTGGCAGAGCCGCCGCTCTCTGAATGACCGCCCTCGGCACCGCTATGTTCTTCCGTGCCGCCGGAGCCGGATTCCTGGGTGGAGCCTTCCCCTCCCTCTTCGGGAGCAGAAGGCGCAGCGCCGCCCTCTCCTCCTTCTCCGGTCCCGGCGCTTTCACCGGTTCCGGGCTGGGCCGCCTCCGATCCGCCTGTCCCCGGGGTATCGGTCTGACCCTCGCCGCCGTTTTCTCCGCTTCCGCTGCCGCCGCTGTTCTCCTGCGTGTCCCCGGTGCCGCCTTCCTGAGAGGCTTCTCCGGAAGCTGCTTCAGCGGAGGATGATCCGCCGGAAGAAGAGCTGCTGTCGCCGGAGGTCGAACTGCTGCCGCCGGAAGCCTGGCCGGATTCGTTCTCCCCGGATTCATCCGCAATTGCGGGCCCCGAGCTTCCTCCGCTTCTTCCCGAGGAGGAGGAAGAGGAAGAGCCTGAGCTTCCGCTTCCGCTGTCATTCGCCACGGCTGGCCCGCCGGAGACCCTGGGCTTCTTTCTTTCCGGCGCGGCGCTCTCGCCGGAAGAAGAGCTGCTCTCTTCATTCACGACAGGAACGGGATTTTCCACGCCCGGCACCGGTTTTTTCTGCGGCACCGCCGCAGCCGCGGCTTCCGCTTCTTTTTCCTCTTCCTGCGCCTCCGCGCTTTCTGCGGCGGAAGGCTTTATCGTTCTGGCCCGTGTGGCGGCTTCAATATCCGCCACGGACCTGTTCAGCCATTCTTCTTCATCAAAATCCTCATCCTCCGGTATCGCCTCATTCAGCTGTCTGGTCAGATAAAGCTTTCCGGGGCTGATCCCTCTTCTGGCGGCGGCTTCCATCACATCCTCTTCCACCTCCAGCACATCCATATGGACACTGGCATTTGTCTGGTTTTCATTCCAGCTCTCCGCCCGGGAAAGCACCTGCGCCTTGATCCGGTCCGCATTTTCCGCAAAGGCGCTGGAAACGGTGATGACCAGCGTCGTGTCCCCGCCGTTCAGATAATCCGCCTTCCGGAGCGCATCCAGCGTCAGCTCCATCGCATCATCGATTCCCCTGCCCTGAACCTCGCCGATCAGCTCCTCCCTGAGCTCCACTCCATCGCCGTTATAGGCATCCAGCGCGATCACCCGGTCAAACGCATTTACCGTATACCGAAGAGAGGGGTTTACATCCATCGTCATAATGGAACAGGGCGCTCCGTTTACGGTGATCAGGCCCGTCCCCAGGATCAGCACCAGCACCGCTGCCGCCTGCCTGGCCATCTTCAGGCCGGAGAAGAACCTCCGCCCTGTCTCCGGCTTCTTCCGTTTCCTTTCCTCAAACTGCACAAGCTCGGGAAGCTCAAGGATCTGGCCCGGCTGATAGCCCTCATTCTCTATGATCCGCATTCCTCCGCCCTTTTCCAGGACGGATGCTTCTTTTCCCCTTACCGCTAATACTACTGCCTGCATGACACACCCTTATGATTTGCCTCATTTCATCCCCATCATAGCCTGGATATGAAAAAGCTGCGCGTGGCTTCACTTTGCTCGCTGCTTTTTCACGCTTTTCCCGTGTAAGGAAGGTATTCCTTCAGGCCGGGATAATCCCCGCCCAAAATGACCGCCGCCGCGATCAGATATTTCCTGTGCCTGTCCAGAAGCTTTCTGGAAACCCACAGTCGGGAGAGCACCTGCTTTACAGGGAAATTCCCGGTCCGCTTCAGCTCTGCCGTCAGCGGAGGGGGCTGAAAAAAGGCCTTCAGCACATCTCCGCAGCTTTTCTTTGTCTTTTCCGATTTCGGCGCGTATTCCGCCAGTGAGAAAAAATCGATCTCAAAGCCGGAAAGCTCACCGGAAAGGGCCTCGATCTCATCCGCCAGCCCTCTGTCGATGGTAACGGCTGTTTTGGAAGCGATCTCCTGGGTGATCCCGAGATCCTCTTCCGCGTCATCCGGATTTCCGCCAAAGGCATCCGGCCTGACCAGAAGCTCCTTTGCCGCCTTCCCCTGACTGCGGTAGTAATCATAGGTCCTGCTCTGGATCACCACCGCCGCGTAGCTCCAGAAATTCCCTTTTTCAAAAGAATAACGGGTAAGCGCCTCGTTTACCGCCAGAAGAGCCACCGACCATTCGTCGTCACTCATCGTGATGCTCTTCCCCAGGATCTTCCTGGTCAGTCTCAGAATATGCTGCTGCTCCTGCGAGAGGAAAGCATCCCTTAACCGGGGATCTCCTGCCGCCTCTATCGCTCTGCGATTTTCCTTTTGCCGCTCCTCTTCCATTGATTCCTCTTAAGGCTTAAGTCTCCTCGATGCGGAACTGAAGTGTTCCGAAAGAACCGGATGGTTCCAAAGAACTGAGAGGTTTCAAAGAACCGAATGATTCTTTATGCCCCTGATTCTATCATAATTCGGAAGGGGAGTACAGCTACAGCATCTCTGTCTGACAGGTAATACGGCTGCAGCGCTGCGGAAAGAGGGGTAAGGACAGAAAAAACCGCCGAAAAAAACTTTTTCCCCTACCCCTTTTTTGGAGATTATTCCTCCGTATTACAGACATAGAAAAGAAAAGGGAGATGTCCGGCAGGCCGGTCGAAAAGTCCGGCTGGCTGGACACAGCGGAAAGGGAAAGGGAGATCCAGGAATAGAGCTTCCGCAAAATCGGATAAGGCAGAAGATCCGGGCTGAAAACGGCCCGGATCTTTTGCGTAATACAGGAAACCTGTTATTTGCTTTGTCTATGTACGATGATCGCTGCAGGCAGGCTGTGTTTCCCTATTCCTGTTGGGGCTGTGTCTCCTGCCCCAGGTCCTTTGCCAGCGCCGCAAGCTCTTCCTCCGGCGCCTCCCCCTCCCAGATCCTGGTGAACGCGGACTCCAGCTTGACCCAGAGGGCGCCTGCTTCGATCATTTTCGGGATGGGGACGGAATCCTCATATTCCCGATAAAAGGCTTCCATGCCGCTTTCCGCGGGAGCCGCTTCCCGAAACGCCGGGACCTTTCCCGTCCTTTTGTAAAGCTCGTCCGCAAAGACGGAGACCAGAAAGCCTGCAAACTGATGCGCCTTTTCCTTCCGGAGGCCAAACCCGTTTACGCAGACCGCTTCCGTCACGGAAAGGGAACGGCTTCCGATCTCCTCATCGATATCCGGCAGCGGGACAAATGCATAATCAAAGGAAAACTCGCCGGCCGCCTTCGCTTCGGCAAGCTGCTTCACCGCATCGGTGGTGGCCACGGTAAAAAGGAGCTTTCCCTCCCGGAATTCCCGCAGCACCGATTCCGAAGAGACAAGGGAGGAATCGATGGAGAAGAACTGGTTCAGCTCCTGAAAGATGCCCAGCGCCTTCTGCGCCGAAGGGTTGGCGATATCCATCCTTTTCGGATCGTCTCCGGCAGGGCCTCCCACATCCATCACGCCCCCGACAAAAAAATAATTGTAGAAGATATCGGTCACATCCCAGGAAAAAAAGCTTTCCATCCCCTCCGGCGCGTCATGCTCACCGGCAAAGTCCTCGATCGCGCGGATCGTGGCAGGCGGTGTGCTTTCCCCTATCTCCTCCAGCAAGGTCTTATTATATAAAAAAGCGCTTGTCTGGAAATAAAGCGGATATCCGACCTGCGCCCCGCTGCAGGTCACGGCATCCACGGCGGCGGAGGGAAATCTGTCCTTATTCACGAGCAGGTTTCTGCGCTGAGGCTCCGCCAGCGCATCTGTCTGCAGATTTTCGGGCATGGGCAGGGGTTCCGCCAGTCCTGCAAGATAGGCCTTTGCCAGCAGATCATTGCTGGCCAGATAAAGATCCGGCGCCTCACCCTGAAGAGAGGCATCATAGAGCTGATTGATGAATTCCGTCCCGGAAACGGGCACGGGCACGATCCGGACGCTGTCGTCCACCTCCGTGTAGGCAAAGGCAGCAGCCTCCAGAAAATCCGTCATGCCCTCATCCGTATACCAGAGGAGGAGCTGGGGCCTGCTGACGGATTCCCTCGCCTCCCCGGCTTTCTCCGCGCTCCCGCAGGACACAATGAGGCAGAATGCGGATAACAGCAGTAATATAACATACGATATCTTATTAAAGCCCCGGAACTCAGGCATTCTCCGTCTCTTTCAGCGCTTCTCTGAGGATGCCCTGCATCTCATCCACATGCCGCTCTTCGATCACCAGCGGTGGAAGGAAGCGCAGCACATTGCTGCCGGCGTTGATCATCAGCATCCCCCGCTTCTGGCAGGCAAGGATCACGGGGCCCACGGGTCTTTCACTCTCGATGCCCTGCATCAGTCCAAGGCCTCTTCTTTCCTTCAGAAAAGGAAATTCCGCCACCAGCTCCTGCAGGCGCTTCTCCAGATAGGGCGAAATTGCCTTTACATGGGAAAGCAGCTCCCTTTTTTCATACTGAGAAAGCACCTCCCTCACTGCAGCGCCGGCCAGCGGATTGCCGCCATAGGTGCTGCCGTGATCTCCCGCGGCAAGGGAATGCTCCGCGGCCCTTCCGGAAAGCAGGAAGGCCCCCACCGGGAAACCGCAGCCCAGCGCCTTTGCCGTGGTCAGGATGTACGGCTTCCCCCCGTAATGCTGCCAGACATAATACTCCCCGCTCCTGCCCATGCGGCACACGATCTCATCAAAGACCA
>CAMOOZ010000238.1 GCA_946621895.1 uncultured Lachnospiraceae bacterium
ACAGGAGAGAAAGCAGATAATCGGGAAGCATAGAAGAAAGCGGATGATCAGGAAGCATAGAAGAAAGCGGATGATCAGGAGGCAGAGGCGGCAGCAGACAATCGAGAAGCAGCGGAGAATGCGGATAATCGGGAAGCAGCGGAGAATTCGGACGCAAATTCAGGAAACGATTGACAAGTGATCCGTTTCGTGCTAAACTGGCAAAGTCGCTTGGGGATATAGCTCAGCTGGGAGAGCGCAGCGTTCGCAACGCTGAGGTCGGGGGTTCGAATCCCCTTGTCTCCATGATTTAACATACGCAGCCGCGTGGTTTTCAAAAAACCACGCGGCTGTGTTTTTTTATTAGAGCGTATGATTTACAAAGGCAAGGATATGATGCTCCAACCTTTAGGTGAAGGATTTCTGCCGCAAATCAGGGCGCCGCGCCAGTGGCGGGCAGGGGAAACACGCCTGTCAGGCCTGATCAGCGCTCCCCGCCCTTTAGGATCGGTGAAAGCCTTTTATAGATCAAAAAGCACAGCAGCACATCCAGCATTCCTTTCACAAAAGTAAACGGGGCGTTAAACCAGATCAATGCGTCCCAAAGCGTTTCCACCGCCGGATTGATCGCCTGATAGGCAGCCAGAATCGCATCCATCGGCATAAACTGCGTATAGATCGGATAGACCAGATAGTAGTTCGAGGGGATGCTGAAAAGCGCCATCGCAAATGCGCCGATCACGGAGCCGATCAGAGCGGTCCTTCGATTCTTTTTTCTCTTGTAAATGATCCCGGCCACGATAACGAAGCAGGCACCCAAAAGGAAATTGGAAAGCTCGCCGACCCCTCCTGTGCTGGAGCGGATAAAGAAATTCAGCAGATTCTTGATCAGGCAGATAATGCCGCCATAGACAGGCCCAAGCGCAAAGGAACCCACCAGCGCCGGAAATTCCGACACATCCATCTTGATAAAGCCCGGCATAAAGGGAACGCTGAAATCGATGGCCATCAGCACAAAGGAAGCTGCTGAAAGCATTCCCGTGGCTGTGACGGCGCGGAGATCGAGGCGGGCGGAAGCCGCCTGGGCATTGTCTGCCCGGTGCAGAGTTGTTTCTGTGTTCATGGTTACCTCCTTCTTTCATCCAGACTTTAACTGTCGGTTTTGGATTCTCACCAAATCAGCCGAAAAGCATCGGCGGGTAGACTCGCGGGAAGCCCGCATCACTACCGGTCGGGAATTGCACCCTGCCCTGAAGACGATCATTCATGAGCTTTATTCTGTTGTGACTAACCGAGTATAGTACACAGCGATTTTGCTGTCAATGGGGTCCGCAAGGGAAGTGTTTTTTCCTGCTTCTCTAAACTGTAACCCATGAGTACGATGTCAGAGATGCGGGATTGTGCTATAGTATTTTTCGCTCACGGAATACCTGCAGTCTTCGCGAGCGGAAACCGCGACTGCTTTATGCGTTTATCTGAAATGGTGGTTAAGATGAAAAACAAACATTTGTCTGCTGTTCTCCTGTCTTTTCTTCTGGTGCTTTTTACGGCTTTTGGCTGCGGAAAAGCGCTTAATTCCGCTTCTTCGGCAGAGCCCGGATTTTCCGGATCGGCCGCGCTCCCCGGTTCGGTCCAGGAGGTTGGCCCGGATGAAGCGGCAGAAGCCATTCCGGAGGAGTCCGGATCCGGCCAGACGACAGCTCCGGGAGAGAATACAGCTCCGGGAGAGAATACAGCCACGGGAGAGTATACAGCCCCGGAAGGGAGCACGGCCGCAGAGGAGATCGCAGCTTCCGGAGAGACGACAGCTTCGGGAGAGTATACAGCTTCAGAAGAAAGCAGAACCCAGGGGGAGACCACCGCTTCAGCAGGAGCTACGGCCTCAGAGGAGGGTTCAGCCCCTCCTGCGCCGGCGCTTCGGGAAGACGGCAGCTATACGACAAAGGAGGATGTCAGCCTTTTTCTCTATACCTATGGCAGACTTCCGGATAATTTCATAACCAAATCTGAGGCCAGGGCGCTTGGCTGGGAGGGTGGCGGCCTGGACGATTATCTTTACGGTGCATGCATTGGCGGGGACCGCTTCGGAAATTATGAAGGAACTCTTCCCGAAAGGGATGGTCTGACTTACAGGGAATGTGATATCGATACGATGCATCAGAAAAAGCGCGGCGCAAAGCGCCTTGTCTATTCCTCTGCGGGAGAGATCTATTATACCGAAGATCACTATGACACCTTTGAGCAGCTTTATCCCTGAACATTTTGCCGGGCACGCCGATTGCGGCATGCCTTTTGATGCTTTTTATCGTAACCGCATTCAGAAAATGCATTTACGAATTAAAGTGCAGGCACTTTATTCGTTTCCTGTAACATTTGATGATAAAAGCGTCAAAAGCTATGATGCACGGATTGCTGCGCTTCTTTGAAGCTCTTGCAATCCTGTAGGCATTCGCAATCCGCTTATTTTGGATGAGAACTCGTTCGCTATTCACAAAAATGGCTGCAGCCGGAGAGGAAAACATGAATATCATAAGAATAGACGGGAAAAAGATCACGGATCGCGCTTCGCTTTACCAAACCTTTGCAGAAGGTTTGCCGATGGAGGACGGCTGCGGCAAAAATCTGGATGCGCTGGCGGATATTCTCTCCACCTGGGGAGGAGATTGCCGCATTCTTCTCATCGATCAGGAATTGCTCCTTGAGCATCTCGGCGATTACGGAAGGCGGCTTCTTACCATGCTGAAGGATATGGAGAAGGAGAACCCGGAGCATATCCGGGTTCAGGAGCCGCCGCTGTTTCCCTATGTGGTTTTTGATCTGGACGGCACGCTGCTCGATACGATCGAGGATCTGAAGGAAAGCGTAAACCATGCCATGAGGACAGAGTCCCTGCCTGAACGAAACCTTGAGGAGGTGCTGGCTTTTGTGGGAAACGGGATCAGGAATCTGATCCATCGGGCTGTTCCTGAGGGAACTGATCCGGAGACAGAGGAACGGGCCTTTGCGGCCTTTAAGGCACATTATCTGGTCCACTGTGAGGATAAAACGGCCCCGTATCCCGGGATCATCGATCTGCTTAAAACATTGAAGGCGGCGGGGATCGGCACGGCGATCGTGTCCAATAAAAATGATGTCCCGGTAAAAAAGCTGTCCGAAAAGTATTTCGGCAGCCTGATCGATATTGCCATCGGGGAGAATGAGGCGGCAGGAATCGCAAAGAAGCCCGCCCCGGACACGGTGTTCGGTGCGATGAAGCTGCTTGGGGCGAGTAAGCAGGATACGGTCTATGTCGGGGACTCGGAGGTAGATGCCGAAACAGCCGCAAATGCAGGGCTGCCGGTGATTTTGGTCAGCTGGGGCTTTCGGAAACGGGAGCGTCTTGAAGCCCTTTCCCCTGACCTTCTGGCGGACACCGTATCGGCGCTGGAGGACCTCATTTTGGGAAATGACGCAGCATCGTGTGTCAATGGTGATTTTGACTAAATTTTCAAAATCTTTTTCGTAGAAACAGATCACAACCATATATTGTGTTGGACCTCTGTTACGGCTACAATATGTAGTGCGCTGACGGCATGATGACCCTTAAAATGCTCGTCAGCGTGTTTACGCAAGAGGAAAGTTTTATCTGATGAAAACGGGGAGGTTGCGATGAAGATCATTAAGCGGAGCGGGACTGAGGTGCCCTTTGATTTAAGCAAAATATCGGGAGCCGTGGAGAAGGCGAATATGAGTGTAGCCCCCGCTGAAAGGCTCTCCGAAGAACAGATCAGGCTGATCTCCCAGAATGTGGAGAACAGCTGTCTGGCGCTCGGAAGGTCGCCGGGTGTGGAAGAGATCCAGGATATGGTGCAGAACCAGATCATGGATCAGAAGGCATTCCATGTGGCCAGCAATTATATCACCTATCGCTACAAAAGGGAGCTGATCCGCAAATCCAATTCCACGGATGAGCAGATCCTGAGCCTTCTGGAATGCAACAATGAAGAAGTGATCCAGGAAAACTCCAATAAGAATCCTACGGTCAATTCCGTGCAGAGAGACTATATGGCCGGTGAGGTGAGCAAGGACATCACCAGGCGCTTCCTGCTTCCGCAGAATATCGTGGAGGCTCACGAGAAGGGGATCATCCACTTTCATGATTCCGATTATTTTGCCCAGCATATGCATAACTGCTGCCTCGTAAATCTGGAGGATATGCTGCAGAACGGGACCGTGATCTCGGAAACGATGATCGACAAGCCGCATACCTTCTCCACCGCCTGCAATATCGCTACGCAGGCGATCGCGCAGATCGCGAGCTCCCAGTACGGCGGCCAGAGCTTTACGCTGTCTCACCTGGTCCCCTTCGTGGAGATCTCCAGGCAGAAGTACCGCAGAGAGGTAAGGCTTGATCTGAAGGGCGCCGGCGTGGAGATCAGCGAGCAGAAAATGAACGAAATGGCTGAAAGGCGGCTTCGCGCGGAGATCCGCCAGGGCGTCCAGATGATCCAGTATCAGGTCATGACGCTGATGACGACGAACGGACAGGCGCCGTTTGTGACCGTGTTCATGTATCTTTCCGAGGTCGAGGAAGGACAGTCCAGAGAGGATCTGGCGCTGATCATCCAGGAGATGCTGGAGCAGCGCATCCAGGGGGTAAAGAATGAGCAGGGCGTCTATATCACGCCGGCCTTTCCCAAGCTGATCTATGTGCTGGAGGAGATCAATATCCATGAGGATTCACCGTATTACTACCTGACCAGGCTCGCAGCCGCATGCACCGCAAAACGAATGGTGCCCGATTATATTTCGGCCAAGGTGATGAAGGAATTGAAAAACGGCGATGTTTATGCCTGCATGGGCTGCCGTTCCTTCCTGACCCCGGACACGGAGGGCCTTGGTGAAAACGGTGCGCATAAATATTATGGACGCTTTAATCAGGGCGTTGTGACGATCAATCTCGTGGACGCGGCCTGCTCCTCGGAAAAGGATGAGGAAAAATTCTGGGAGATCATGGAGGACAGGATGGAGAACATCGTTCATCCTGCCTTAAGGGCAAGACATGAAAGGCTCCTGGGCACGCCGTCGGATGTGGCGCCGATCCTCTGGCAGCATGGCGCGCTGGCCAGATTAAAGCCCGGAGAGAAGATCGATAAGCTTCTGTTCAATAATTATTCCACAATATCCATCGGCTATGCCGGTCTGGCGGAGACCGTGTATTACAGGAAGGGCGTGTCGCATACCTCTCCCGAAGGGAAAGAGTTTGGCTTAAAGGTGATGCAGTTTCTGAATGACAAGGCCGCGGAGTGGAGGAAGGCAGAGAACATCAGCTACTCTGTTTACGGGAC
>CAMOOZ010000239.1 GCA_946621895.1 uncultured Lachnospiraceae bacterium
GCAGCCTGACGGATGAGGCTGCCTCTTCGCTCTCTTTGCAGGTCGCCGACACCCTCCTTTCCCATCAGTACCCGAAGGAAACGGCCAATCGCGCCGCGCTTTTTGTTGAGGAGATCGGCCTGACGATCCTGGAAATAAACCGGCAGGCGAAGAAACCGGTTTTAATGGAGATTTCCCTTTTCTTTGAAGAGGATTCCGTGTTTATCATAGAACGCGATTCGGGAATCCTGTTTGACATCACTGATCCTGATGTTCAGATTAAAGGACTGAGCAGCTTCACCCTCAGCGGACTGATGTAAGCCCATCAGGAAAAAATGTATCTTGTGACCACAGGTTATAACCGAAATATGATCCGATTTTCACGGAAATAAAAGGATACTTAGGAGGAAAAGCATGAAGCATTTTGGAAAACGCCTCGCAGCCGGGGCTCTGTCGGCACTGCTTGCACTGTCATCATTGCCGTTGGGGGTCATGGCGGCTCCGGATGCGCGGGCAGAGGAGGACTTCCCCGGGGAGGCCTGGGAGCAGGAGGCTTCCGCAGTCCCGGAGGAGACCATCACAGAGGGCGGGGATGAGACCGTTACTGAGGGTGAGGATCAGACCGCTGTGGAAGAGGGTGAGGATCAGAGCGCCGTGGAAGAGGCTGAGGAGCATACGGAGAATGACACGGCAGGCGTGAGGATCACTCTTTCCGCCTCGGAGCTTGCGCTGAATTTGAGAAACGGCCGCCCCAGAGCCATTTCCTACACCGTTTATCCCAGGGGAACAAAGATATCGGATATCTCTGTGCGTTCCGATACGCCGGCGAATCTGGTCACCAGTGAAATCGAACAGGAATACCATTACATTACCCTGAACCCCGCCAATGCGGGCTGCGGAGAGCTGATCATTGCCGCAAAAACTGAGGACGGCGGGGAAATCACCGCCTCTTTAAAGCTGACGGTGGTGGATCTGGACGAAGATCTGGCTCTGGAAGCGCTGAGTGACAGAACCTTCATTTTTGCCGACACGGCCAAAACTCTGGAGGAGGAGCTCCCTCTGGATGCGCTGAACGGGGATCCTTCGGTAAAATGGGAGTGGGAAAACCCCAAGACTAAGCTTTCCAAATACGTTGGCGCCAGGGCAGCAAGCTTCCAGCTGAACTACACCGTTTCGCCGCAGGAGGGCTATCCTGCTTACACGAGCTACGTTTTCCTGAAAAGAAGGTTCATTTCCTTAAAGAAGATCACCGCCGGGATCTTTGTCCAGGGTGAAGAGCCAGGCAGCTATCCGCTGCGGGACGGCGGTCTTGTGAAGCCCGGAACCGCCCTGTCAGGCAGCGCCGGATATGTTCTTGCGGGAGATGCAGAGGGCTACGAGGCCGCTCTCGAGGATGGCAAGGGGGCGGCATATGCCAGGGAGGCGCTGGAGGCAGCTTTATCGGGCGCTTCCTATACCTGGTCAGGCACCGACGAAACCGGCAATACGCGGGAGTTCACTCCGCAGTCTGAGGGCAGCGGGAAGCTGGAGATTATCCTGAATACCGGAACGAAGACGTTTTCCGCCAAAGCCTCCTATCAGGTTTCCGGCGCGGTAGTGGGCGAGTTCATATTCGAGGAGGAGAGTGGGTATCAGTCCGAAGAGAAAGAGGATGCTTTCGCGAAGGTGTCCTATTATGCCCTGCTGAAGGATGTCATAGACCCCGAGACCGCTTCCATACGGACAGAGGGAGTCGAGAGCCTGACCGTCGTTTCCGATGATCCATATGTAATGACCGCAAGTGTGGGTAAAACTGAGGATGGCGTCTGGCCCGTGACGCTGAGTGCCGTCGGCGAAGGCCAGTGCTTCCTGACCATTACCGCGAAAAGCGCCGAAGGCGGGACGATAACGCAGTCACGCCATTTTACGATCATGAATCCGGGCGTTTCACTTTCCGCTAAGAGCTTTACACTGAACTGGAAATATAAACCCGGCGTTCCCTTCGGGATCACGACCAATCCGGGCTGCTTCGTGGAAAGAATCTCCATCCCCGGGGAAAACCTTTCCGTGATCAGGGACGAGGAGGATTCCACCAGCTTCCGCCTGGTTCCTTATAAGAACGGCAGTTTTCTGGGCAAGACCGGAACCTTTAACCTGTCTGTTTTCATTACTCTGTCGGATATCGATGGGGGCTCCCAGTTCGTCAGGGAGACCATCACGGTGAAGTCCGTGGCGAAGGACCCCGCCGTCAGGGTTTCTCAAACGAAGCCCGTGAACATGTATTACGCCGCTGAGAGTTATTGGTCTTATGGTGAGCTGGAGGTGGTGTCATCTGAGGACTTAAGCGTTTACGATCCGGATGAAGAGGATGAGGATGAAAGTGCTGATGCCGATTCCGAAGGGGATAAGACGGATGAAGACCCTTTTACCTCCCTTGAGGGAGCCGATGTGGGCCTGGAATACAATTGGTCTTCAAGCTACTCCGACTATTATTACTTTGATCTGGTGCCTTTAAACAATACGGCTTCAGACGGAAAGGGGACTCTGAACCTGGTATTCAGGGATTATGTGGACGCCCAGGGCAATGCGCTGACCCTGCGGAAAAATTTCAATGTGAAGATCGCCACCAGTACGCCGAAATACAGCATTTCTCCCGCATCCATCACGCTTTATCCCGATGCCGGGATCACCTACGCAAAGACCCGGCTGCTGAAAGAGAACCGCTTCTATGCCTCCTATTTCTCGTTTACCTCTGCACCGAAGGGCAAGGCTTCCTATAAAGTCGCGGAGGCGAACGGCGAGATCCTGGTTTCCGGAGATTCCTCCTCCGTAGGGGGGACCACCGATCTGACCATCACGCCTGATGGCATGAATCCGGATAACAAGAAGGCAAAGCCGCTGAAGCTGTCCCTGAAGGTCAATATCAGCAAACAGACTCCGGCTCTGTCCCTTTCCCCCAAGACCATCACGCTCAACGGCAGCGAGACGATGTGGGAAAACGCCAGAGTTCGCTTCACGATCCAGATCGCCGGTGCGCCTGGCTTTGTTCTGGACGATAGCAGGATCACCATCGCCTCAGCCAAAGCGACAGACGCAAAGGCTGACGCTGTGCTGAAAAACCTGGAGCTGTATATGCATCCCATGGAAGACGGGTATCGAAACATGTACGCCCTTCTTTCCCTGCACAGGGAGGCTCAGGAGAAGGGGACGTGTAACTACAGGGTGAGCTATGCAATAAACGACTCTCATAAGGCGGAGGCTTCGCTGAATGTAAAGATCGTTAATGAGTCTCCTGAAAAATCCATTGTCCTGAAGGCCGGCAGGACGAAGATCGACCTTTTAAGAA
>CAMOOZ010000240.1 GCA_946621895.1 uncultured Lachnospiraceae bacterium
CCAGCTCGAGCTCCTCCCAGCCGATCACGGATTCCTCCACCAGCACCTGACCCACGAGGGAGGCCTGAAGGCCTCTCGCGCAGACTGTGGCCAGTTCCTCCTTGTTGTACACAAGGCCGCCGCCGGCGCCGCCCATCGTATAGGCGGGCCGTAACACCACGGGATAGCCCAGCTTTTCCGCGATGACCAGAGCCTCTTCCACGGAATAGGCCACCTCCGAGCGGGCCATTTCGATCCCCAGGCTCTGCATCGTTTTCTTGAACTCGATCCGGTCCTCGCCCCGTTCGATCGCGTCCACCTGGACGCCGATCACCTTCACCTGATATTTTTCCAGGATTCCCTTTTTGTATAATTCCGCACATAAATTAAGCCCCGACTGACCTCCTAAATTGGGAAGAAGGGCGTCGGGGCGTTCCTTTGCGATAATGCGTTCCAGACGATCCGCGTTCAATGGTTCAATATAGGTCACATCCGCCGTCTCCGGATCCGTCATGATCGTGGCGGGATTGGAATTGACAAGAACAATTTCATATCCCAGCTTCCTTAATGCCTTGCAGGCCTGCGTGCCGGAATAATCAAACTCACAGGCCTGACCGATCACGATCGGCCCCGACCCGATGATCAGCACCTTGTGGAAATCTGTTCTTTTGGGCATACTTACTCCTCCTTCGCAAAACCGTTTTTGCCGTGGTTTATCTTAAGCTAATTTCACGGAAATGTCCACCGGAAATTACCGGGGGCGGGAATTCCTTTCTTGCGAAGGTGTTGCTTCTATGTTATTGTTACCTTTAGAAGGGAGGGGATTATGGCGAAAGGATTAAAAGCCTTTATGAGCAGGCTGTTTTCCGGGAAAGAGGAAAAACGGGAGACTCCGTCCGCTCCGGCGCCGGAAAAACAGACCGCTGTTCAACCGGTAATGGGCGTACCGGTGGAGCATACCGGAAGGCCCTCTGCCAGGCAGTCTGGCGGACAGGGTGAAACAAGACCTCCGCAGGCTCCGGCCGTCACCGCCAAAAAGCCCTTAAGAGAAAAACCCTTTAGGCCGGTCTGTTATTACGGCTGTCCGGATTCCAACAGGGTAAGGGCGCTGAGGACGAAAAGACGAAGCCGAATCAGAGAGAAAAGGGGGGGATTAGGGTGAAAAAACGAATACTTGCTTTAGCCCTTGCGGCATTCGCGGCAGGCTTTCTCCTGGGAGGCTGCAAAAATGCGAAAAACGCAGATCAGGGCGCAGCTCAGGAACCGGGAGCACAGGATGCCCCTGATCCACATGAGAAAGAACCGGCTCCGGATCCCTACGGGGGATCGGAAGAATATCTGGGGGAGGATTATTATGGCTGCCCCGTCTCTAAACGGCTTTCCGCGCTGAGAACGAAAAAAAGAGTCCGAAGGTAAAGGCCTGAGTCCGGATGAGGGGGCATATGAGAGGCAAACAGAACAAAGTCCGTTTCCTGGACACCTTAATGTTTGAGGTGACCACCAGATGCAATATGGGCTGCGCCCAGTGCGGCAGCTCCTGCACCGCCCGGGGTGTGGATCTGCCCGGAGAGGACATCCTAAGGGTGCTTTCCGAGGTGAAGACGCGCTTCGGCACGGAGGTCATGGTGAATATCACCGGCGGCGAGCCGCTGCTGCATCCCGGGCTGTTTCCCGTGATGCGGAAGGCATCGGCGATGGGCTTTGACTGGGGAATGGTCACGAACGGCTCCCTGATCGCTGAGGAAACGGTGGAGAGAATGCGAGATGCCGGGATGAAGACCGTTTCCGTGAGCCTGGACGGACTGCAGGAAAACCATGAAAGGCTTCGTCGCGCGCCGGGAGCCTTCCCGCGGATCATCGAGGGGATCCGGCTGATGAAGCAGGCCGGGTTTCTGGATCATCTGCAGGTGACCTTTACGGCAAACAGGGAAAATCTCGATGATCTTGAGGGCGTCTGGTCGCTTTGCAGGAAGCTGGGGGTGGATTCCCTTCGCACCTCCTGCGTGGACCCCATCGGCAGGGCGGCGGAAAAACTCGCGGCAGATAAATCTCCTTCAGGATCCTGCGGAGGATCCGACAGCCTGCTGCTGGATAAGGCGGGGCTGATCCGCTGGTCGGAGGAGGTCATGCGCCTGAATGATATCGCCGGGCGTAAGATGCCTGTTGTGCTGGGGTGCTGTCATTATTTCGGGGACAGGTTTTCCGATCTGAACGGCAGGCTATACCGCCCCTTCCGCTGCAGGGCGGGCTTAACGATCGCATCGGTGCTGGCAAACGGGGACATCTTCGCCTGTCCGAATATCCCGCGGCGCCCGGAGCTGATCTGCGGAAATATCCACAGGGACAGCTTTACGGAGGTCTGGGAGCGGGGCTTTTTGCCCTACCGGAAAAGGCGGCTGCAGAAAAAATGCCTGGAATGCCCTCACTGGGAGGCATGCAGGGGGGACAGCTTCCATACGCTGGCGCATGAAGCCGGCCGGCCGAAATTCTGCTATATGGAGCAGTTCGGAGAAAAGCTTGAAGAGCTCTCTTCGCCTGTGGAAAAAAAGAATCCCGGGTTGATCAGCGAGGACAGCCTGCTGCTGAGAGCGGAAAGCTCTTCGCGCATCCGGGGAAAGCTCCCGCGCGTGTTCATCGAAGGGGAAGTCCTTGACGAGCTGGAGCGCTTTTTCCATCTGGGGGGGCGCCATCCGCAGAATCTGTGGGAGCGCCAGATGGGTCTCGTCGGGATCAGGAGAGAAAACGGTGCCGTGATCCGGTATGTTTTCCCCTCCGTGACCATGCGGATCGGACCGGATAAGGACAGGCTGGGGAAGGAAACGATGCGCCAGGCGCTCCGTGAACTGGAAGCCTGCAGGCGCTGTGCGCCGGAGGGGGATCAGCTTTCCTTCCTGGGCTTTGCCCATTCCCATCCGGGGCAGGTGCCCCTTCGCTATAGCGTTGGGGATGTGCGCATCCATGCCGCAATGCAGAGGCGCTTCGGCGATTATATCGGCATGCTGGTGGAGCCCTTTTCCGGAAGGATCGGCTGTTATTACGGGGAGGCAATGCAACAGGCAGAGCTGCTGGCATTCTAAGGAAACGGTATCTGTTCAGCACCCCATTCACAAAACGCTTTGCGTTTTGTTCATGTGGGCGGCCATAGGCGCTTCGCGCCTTGTCCGCCCCCGAAAAATGAATCAAATTTTCCTGGTGAGCAAGCTC
>CAMOOZ010000241.1 GCA_946621895.1 uncultured Lachnospiraceae bacterium
GGCGAGTCCCTGCTGAAAAACCCGGAGGAGGAAACACTCCAGGAAAGCCTGGCAATGCTGGAGGAGGAGCTGCTTTCCCGTTACCTGGAAGGGCAGTCCGTCAATGTCCGGGATATCGGGAGACTAATTAAAAAGCGGCTGTTTTTCCCGGTCTTTTTCGGGTCGGCTCTTAAGATGACTGGTGTTGCTCAATTTCTGGAGGCGCTTGACCTTCTGACCCTTGAGCCGGAATTCCCGGAAGCTTTTCAGGCAAAGGTCTATAAGATCACCCACGAAGGACCCCTGCGCCTGACCTGGGTCAGGCTGACAGGAGGGCGCCTCCGGATCAGGGACCGGATCGACGGCGAGATCGTGGACGGTATCCGCAGATACTCTGGCTCGGGATATGAAGCACTGAGCGAGGCCGAGGCCGGAGAGGTGGTGGCGCTGCAGGGACTGATCTCCACCCACGCGGGAAAGGGACTGGGAAGCGCCCGAAAAGAGCAGCGGGAAAAGCTGGTCAGGCCCATCGAGCAGGCAAAGGTCATCCTCAGTCCCGGAACGGATCCGTATAAGGCCTATGAACAGCTCAAGCTGCTGGAGGAGGAGGAGCCTCAGCTTTCCCTCTCCTTTTCGGAGGGGAAGATCTCCCTGGGCATCATGGGACAGGTGCAGGAGGAGATCCTGAAGGCGCTGGCAAAGGAACGGTTTGATCTGGATATCTCCTTCGGCCCGCCGGAGATCATCTATATGGAAACGATCACACAGGAGGCGGAGGGCGCCGGTCATTTTGAACCCCTCCGCCATTACGCGGAGGTGCATCTGCTGCTCTCCCCCGCGGAAAGGGGAAGCGGCCTTTCCTTCGGCTCTCTTTGCTCCAGGGATATGCTGCCGGAGCATTTTCAGCGCCTGATCCTTTCCCAGCTGCAGGAACGGCCGCATTTCGGCGTGCTGACCGGCTCCCCGCTGACGGATGTGAAGATCATGCTCCTTGCCGGCAAGGCTCATGAAAAGCATACCGAAAGCGGAGACTTCAGGGAGGCTGCCTGCAGGGCTCTTCGCCAGGGCCTGATGGAATCGCAGTCTCTTCTGCTGGAGCCCTGGCTGCGCTTCAGGCTGAAGCTGCCGGCGGAATATCTGGGGAGGGCGATGTCGGGGCTCACGCGGATGGAGGCGGGAACAGACCCTCCTATTCCAGAAGAGTCGGAAACAATCCTGCCCGGCCGCCTGCCCGCGGCGGAGCTGGGGGACTTTCCCCGTCAGCTGGCCTCCTTCTCCTCGGGCCGTGGGCGGCTTGCGCTTTCCCTTGCGGGTTATTACCCCTGCAGACATCCGGAGGAGATCATCGCGAAAAAGGCCTATGACCCGCTGGAGGATGCGGAAAACCCTTCCTCCTCGGTCTTCTGCAGCCATGGCAGAGGAGAACTGATCCCCTGGGACAGGGTAAAGGGAAAAATGCATGTGGACTCCGGATGGCGTCCCGCGGCAAAGGCGCAGGAAGCTGCTCCTCTCCCCCCCGCGCCCGCATCCGGCGCGAAAGCACTGGATTTTAAGGCGGCGGAAAAGGCCCGGCTGGCAAAAGAACAGGAGCTCAGGGATATTTTTCTGAAGGTGCATGGGCCCATCAAAGAGGTTCCCCGCGCTACGGCAGGAGAGCCCCGGGATACCCCCCGGGAAGAGCCTCTCCGTCCTTTTAAGCAAACGCCTCCGAAGCCCTCCTACCTCCTGGTGGACGGCTATAACATGATCTTTGCCTGGCCGGAATTAAAGGAGCTCATTCCTTCGGGCATCTCCGCGGCCAGAGACAGGCTGATGGATATGCTGGTAAACTATGCCGGCGCCACGGGGGAGAATATCATTCTGGTCTTCGATGCCTATAAGGTGGCCGGCGGGGAAGAACGGGTCTGTCGTTATCACAATATCGATGTGGTCTACACGAGGGAAGCGGAAACCGCCGACCAGTACATCGAGCGCTGTGCCCACCGGCTGCGGCCCGACAACCGGGTCACCGTGGCCACCAGTGACGGCATCGAGCAGGTCATCGTTTTCGGGGCCGGCGCCATCCGGCTTTCGGCGGATAATTTTCTTGAACGGATCCGGGAGGAGGAAGAAAAGCTCAGGGAATTTATGTAAACCAAACTATACTTTTTTCCACAAATAAGGTATGATTACAAAACATGATGATTCAGCAGTCAGCATTGAGGTGTTCTTTTCATGACAGGTGTGACGAATAAACTCACTCAGGCGGTGATTCTGGCGGGAGGCAGGGGAGAACGGCTAAAGCCCTTCACGGACAGCCATCCGAAGCCCCTCTTCCCCATTCAGGGGAAGCCCTTTATCCTTTATCTTCTGGAGCAGCTGAAGGAGTTCGGACTTGAAGAAGCCGTGCTCCTGCTGGGCTATAAGGCAGAGCAGATCACCGGGCTTCTGGGGGACGGCAGCAGCCTGGGGCTCAGGCTCCGATATGACATCACGCCCCCTGAATACGATACCGCGGACAGGCTCTCCCACGCCAGGGAAATGCTTGCCCCGGATTTTCTGATGATGTACTGTGATAACTACTGCCCCATCGACTTTCCCCGCCTGGAGGCGGATTACTTCCGCAACAGGGCGGCGGTGCAGCTGTCTGTTTACACGAAGAAGTACCGCTATACGAAAAACAATCTGCGTTTTTTCCCTGATTCCGAACAGCTGGAAATTTACGACAAATCCAGAAAGGCCCCTAAGCTAGCGGGAGTGGATATCGGCTACGCCATTGTCAGCCGATCCGTGATCGAGGCGCTTCCGGAAATGCCGGGCAGCTTTGCGCTGGCCGCGCTGGAGCCTCTCTCCCATGAGGGGAGACTTTTCGGAACACCTCTGGATCATCGCTACTATTCCATCGGTTCCTTTGACCGAATGGAGCTGACGAGATCCTTTTTCCTGCACAAAAAGGCGGTTTTCCTGGATCGGGACGGCACGCTGAATGTCCGGCCGCCGAGAGCGCAGTATGTCCGGACGCCCGAAGAGTTTGTCTGGCTGGAGGGTGCGATCGAGGCAGTAAGTCTCCTCAA
>CAMOOZ010000242.1 GCA_946621895.1 uncultured Lachnospiraceae bacterium
AACTTCACATCGGTGCAGATCCGGGCACAGTAACGGCTGCAAAGATCCGTGTCCTTGATCTCTACGCTGATCAGATCCGATGTCTTTACATCGCTTTCTTTAAAAGAAACCTCAGGGGGCGTAAACGGCAGGTTAAAGGTGGCCGCGGCCTCCCTGGCGATCCCCAGAATGCCGTAGCAGTCCACGCGGTTTGAGGTGATCTCATATTCAAAAACGGTGTCGTCCAGCCCGAGGAAGGGCAGCGCGCTCTCTCCGCAGACAAGTGTTTCCACGGAGCCATCGGAAAAGGTCAGCTTCAGGGTTTTCCCTTCTTCGGCGCAGGAAACGACTCCCTCGGCAGCCTCGTTTCCGGGACGATGAAGGATGTAGATCCCCTCCTCGGGCGCGTCGGGATAAAGCGCCCTTTCCCGTCCCAGCTCCTCGATGGCGCAGAGCATGCCGTTTGACTCCACGCCCCTGAGCTTTCCGGCCTTGATCTTGATCCCGTTCTCCGGCAGCGGACCGCCGTCATGGCCGCCGGCGACCTTCCCGCCGTCCAGCACCACGGGAACATAATCGCCTTCCTTTACATTATTCGCACCGGTCACGATCTGCACGGGGCTCTCCTCACCCACCTCCATGCTGCAGACGATCAGCTTGTCCGCGTCCGGGTGGGGGTCGATCTTCAGAAGTTTGCCGACCACGATCCTTTCCAGATTTTTATCAAACGGCGTAAAGCCCTCGCATTTTGTCCCGGAGAGGGTCATCCGGTCCGCAAATTCCTGATCCGGCGCGGAGAGCCCGGGAACAAGGGACTTTAACCAGCGATAAGATGTGTTCATATTACCTCCGTATTATCTGCTCAGAACTGCCCCAGAAATCTCACATCGTTTTCATAGAGCAGGCGCATATCGTCAATCTCGTATTTTAAAAGGGTGATGCGCTCAAGACCCACACCGAAGGCAAAGCCGCTGTAAACCGCGGGGTCGATCCCGCTCATCTTTAACACCTTCGGATGCACCATGCCGCAGCCCAGGATCTCGATCCAGCCCTCGCCCTTGCAGAAACGGCAGCCCTTCCCGCCGCATTTGAAGCAGCTCACATCCACCTCTGCGCTGGGCTCCGTGAAGGGGAAATGATGGGGTCTGAATTTCACCTTCGTCTCCTCGCCGAAGAAGCGCTTTGCAAACTCCGCCAGCGTACCCTTCAGATCGGCAAAGGTGATCCCCTTGTCCACGACCATGCCTTCGATCTGGTGGAACACGGGGGAATGGGTCGCATCCACCTCATCCGCCCGGAACACCCGGCCCGGCGCGATCATCCGGATGGGAAGATGGCCCTTTTCCATTTCGCGCACCTGGCAGGGGGAGGTCTGTGTCCTCAGCAGTATATCTCCGTGAACATAAAAGGTGTCCTGCTCATCCTTGGCGGGATGATCCGCCGGAATGTTCAGGGCCTCAAAATTGTAATAATCCTTTTCGATTTCCGGCCCGGAAACGACACTGTACCCCATGCCGATAAAGATCTGCTCCACCTCCTCCAGCACTCTGGCATTGGGATGCAGATGACCCATGGGGGGTCTTTTCCCCGGCAGGGACACATCGAGCTTTTCCGCGGCAAGCCGCGCCATCATATGCTTTTCCTCGAGGCGCTTTCCGGTGAGCTCCAGCTGCTTTTCGATCTGGGCTCTGACCTCGTTCACCAGCTGTCCCATCTTCGGGCGCTCTTCCGGTGAGAGCTCCTTTAACGCCTTCAGCTGGCTGGTGATCGCTCCCTTTTTCCCCAGAAACGCCACCCGGATCTCGTTCAGCCTTTCCGCGGTCTCGGAGCCCTCAATCTCCTCCATGGCCTTTTTCCGAAGTTCTTCTAAACCCGTCATATTCTCAAATCCTTTCAGCAACATAATACATGGCAAAAAAAGGCCCGAAAATAAGCTCCCCCTTTTTGACGCCTGACATACAAAAGTCAGGTGGGCAACCGCAGCCCCCCCTCAGCCATCCACTGCTTAGCGTGCGGATATTCCGCGATGCCGGAGGCCCGACATCAGAGGAGCGATATAGGAATCCCGTTCAATCAAGATGTAGGTTCAAAAATGAAAGGAGCCTGTATTCGGGTTGTTCCTATTATACATAAGGAGGGGGAGCGGCGCAAGAGAAAAAACGGGGAAATGCGTCGAAACTGTACATCGTTTTAATGATTGCTTGTTGTCCCTTTTTCGTCTATAATCATTTCAGAAGGGCGTTGGCCTGCTTCGTATTGAGGCGGGCTGCAGCGCCCATTCTGCTATATTCCGCTCCTTTTCTGATAATTATTTCGATTTCACTTATCTTTCTCAGGCGCATACTGCGGGTCACCATCTCTTCTGCCTCTATAATGTTCAGACGACTTCCGGATATATCCAGAAATATACCGCCTGGTCTCTCTTTGATCTGCTTATATCCATCCCGAATGTGCTGATCGATAGTATTATATTTTGACGAAGTAATGCTTTTCAGCTCCCATAATTTTCCATTCCACATATAATCAGCTGTCCTCTGTCCCGATTGTTTCTCCTTCAGCAAAAGAATATCTCCACCGAGATTTTCCAGAATCCAATACGCAAATCTGATTTCTTCCGCGTGATTTTCGGGGTTATATCCCGTTTCAAGTCTGACTGCTGCCATGCTTTTTGATCCAGTAAACTATGTCTTAAGGGGGTACAGGTGAAATGCATTCATGTGTTGTCATGTGCTGCCTGAATTGTTTGTAGTTGTACTCTTTTCCGGGCTCTGCTATAATAGCCGGTGCGGCGCCTTTTGGTCCCGCGCGAGGAACCACCGTGAACCGTGTCAGGGCGGGAACGCAGCAGCACTAAGCGGAAGGGGCCTGCGATGCGGGGTGCTGAGAGGCGCCGCGTTTTCTTTGCATGTTTCCCGATCATCCGGCGCCTGCTTATTCCTTCACTTTTTGAACATAATCCTCCAGATCATGGAAAAGGCCAACCACATATACCAGTTTATCATCTATCCTGAAGATAAGTCTGTACTGCATTCCCGGAATAAGTGCTTCCTTGTATCCATTTGTTTGCAGGTATCGATCCCTTGAATTTGGAAAAAGATATGGATTTTCCTCCAATTGACTGTAAATCTTTTCTATTCCCCTGATAAGATGGGCGGCCGCCTGGCGATTACCAAGCCTGTCTATCAGGTAAGACACGTGTTCATCGATCAGTTTATCTGCTCTATCGGTAATGATCAGACTATAGACCATATTTCTCCTTTACAGCAGAAAGAGCGGCTTTCGCATTCTTTGTTTTTCCTTCTTTGATCTGCTGTTCAGAGAGTTCTATATCGCTGTACATTTCCCACTTGCCATATATATCTTTTGCAGCAATAATCGAATCATTATTATTTTTCACAGAATCCATCATGCTTAGTCTGTCAATAAGGCTGACCACTATTTTAAAATCCTGTTCCTGTAAAGCATTCAGCTTTCTGAGTGTTTCCTCTGTCGCTATCATTTTTCCTCCGCACCGAAACAAAGGGACCGCGCAAAGCCGTCTTATTTCCTAAACTGCTTCAGCACCATCTGATAATTCTGGTTCAGCCTGTCATAGACGGCAAGCACCCTGCTGCTCTCGGCCTTCACCTTCCCCATGATCGTATCATAGGAGGCCACGAAGATCCGCACCACCTGATCGGAGAATTTTCCGGCCAGCACCTCTTCATTCAGGATATTGATGACCTCCTCCTTGGTCCTTGGCTTACGGAAGCTTCTCTCGTTGGTCAGACCGCAGACGGTGTCGGCCACCTGCAGGATCATCTGGGAGGTGTTCATCTGGACGGCCTTTAAGCCCCTTGGATAACCGGAACCGTCGCAGCGCTCGTGATGGGCGGCAGCCACATCGATGACCTCTTTACGCATCCTGTCCTTTAAGAGCTCCTCCCCGATCTGCACATGGGTCCTGAGCAGCCGCCCCTCCTCGGGCATCAGCTTTCTCGGCGCGTTGATGATGTCCTTTGAGATATTTAACATCCCGATATCGTGGACCATGGCGCCGTACATCAGCACCTCCTGATCTCTGGGGCTCAGCTTCATGCTGCGTCCGATCTCCCTGCAGATATTGATGCAGGTGATCGCGTTCACGACGCTGACCTCGCTCTGGAAACCGTAAAAATACATCATCAGCTCCAGATAGGATTTCTTTGCTTCATTTGTGAAGATCAGGTAATCCGCGGCCTCGCGCAGCTCCTGCTGATAGGAGGAATCCCGCAGCTTGTCCAGCACATTGTCCCTTTTCACGATCGTGTAGAAGAGCTCCATTCCCTCGGCATTCATCTTATTGCCGGAGTATTTCTGGAACATCTTATAGTCAAATTTCTGGCCCAGGGCGGTGTGATAGATGTCCATCTTCTCCGCGATATTTAAAAACCCCGCGATTTCCCGGTGGACAAAATTCATTCTTTCGAGCTGATTATAGTCGATGTGATGATAGAGATAGATCTTTGCCAGATCATCGTCCATCTCCGGAAACATGTTCTTCGCCAGCAGATAGCTGTAGATCGAATGAGGCATGAAATCCCTGCATTCATAACGGAGCGCATCATCCAGATTATCCGTGTGAAAGGCGCCGATATCGTGGAAAGCGGCAAGCAAAATCAGATCCGCCAGCTCGAACTCCTCCAGCCCTCCCTTTTCCAGAAACATCTTATAGGCAAGATAGGCCACCCGGTGACCATGATCCAGAGGCCTCGGATCCAAAAGCCGGAGCACATCCGTCATCAGATAAAAGATATCCCGGCTTCTGATATAGTCCATTGAAAGGGTGATGTCCATAAGAATACCCCGATATTTCCGCGAAACCGCGGTCTGAAATGCGTACCCGTTGAAAAAACCCTGTCCGGTCAGCCCTGAACGAGCTTCAGCTCCATCTCCGTATAGCGGATCCCGGCCTTTCGGATCTCAGGCGTGATGGCTTCAAAACCAAGCCTTCTGTAAAACTCCAGCGCAAAAGGAGCTGCATAGACCCGCAGGCTCCGGAACTTTCCTCTCTGGCTGAGCACTATCCCGGAGAGCTCCCGGATCAGCCTTTTTCCAATGCCCCTTCTCTGCGCTCTTTCCTCTACAAAAAGCAGTGAGATCAGATTTCCTCCCCGGAGGGAGATCATCCCCACCAGCTCCCCCTTCTCAAGTGCCACGAGGATCCTGTATTCCCCGTTCATAAACATCGTGCGCAGGAGCGGATCCGTCAGGAAATCACAGAAATTCGCGATCCCCTCCTGCTCATAATCCGGCGCCTCGAATTTCAGGAAAACCCGCCAGGCCAAAGACAGCACATCGTCGAATTCGTCCTCACCGGCCTCCCGGATCTGCAGCTCCGCGCCTTCCTTCTCTTCGGCTTCATTCATCCGCTGCCCCGCAGGCAGATTTCTTTTGCTTTCCCGTTTTTGCGGCTTCCCGGGTGCCCCTTCCTCATTGCCCCCGATACCCTGCGGGTCCTGACGCATGTCTTCCCCGGCTCCCGGCTTTTGCGGCTTCCCGGGTGCCCGATCCTCCTGCGCGGCTTCCGTATCCTGTGCCTGACCGCTCATGCCGCGGAATTCCTCTTTTCCACCTCCTCGAGCACCTCTTTGATGTCGCGTCTGGCAAAGAGGATCTCGGGCTTGTCCGTCACCTGTGTTCCCGAAGGGAAATTACCGGCCGCGGAAAGCCTGTCATAAGAAAAGAGGGGGCAGTTCATCTGCTTCGCGATCTTTTCGGCGGTCTCCGGCAGGAAGGGCGCAAGCAGGCTCGCGCCGGTCATGATCCCGTCCGAAAGCATATAGAGCACCTGGGAAAGCCTGCCCGCCGCGCTTTCGTCTTTGGCCAGCTTCCAGGGCTCCGTCTCATCGATATATTTATTCAGCCGCTTCAACAGGTTAAAGACTTCCGAGATCGCATCGGCCACCCGCAGCTCATCCATCTTCGCGGCCACCTTCCCATAGGTCTGTGCGATGCAGGCCTCCACCTCTTTGTCGATCTCCTCCTGTCCGCCGTGCTCGCCGGTGGCGCTGACCGTGCCGCCGAAATACTTGTTCGACATCGAGATCGTGCGGTTCACGAGATTGCCCAGCACATTGGCCAGGTCGGAATTCAGCCGTTCCACCAGAAGCTCGTAGGAGATCACGCCGTCATTCTCAAAGGGCATCTCATGGAGCACGAAATACCGGACCACATCCACGCCGAAAAGCTCCACGAGATCGTCCGCGTACATCACATTGCCCTTGGACTTGCTCATCTTGCCCTCGCCCTGCAAAAGCCAGGGATGTCCGAAGATCTGCTTCGGCAGCGGCTCCCCCAGGGCCATCAAAAAGATCGGCCATTAGATCGTGTGGAAACGGATGATGTCCTTGCCGATCAGATGGAGATCCGCGGGCCAGAGCTTCTGATAGCGTTCCGTGCTTTTCCCGTCCGCGTCATAGCCGATGCCCGTGATATAGTTGGACAGCGCGTCCACCCAGACATACACGACATGTCCCGGATCGAAATCCACCGGGATT
>CAMOOZ010000243.1 GCA_946621895.1 uncultured Lachnospiraceae bacterium
CGGGGTACCTGCAGGATACAAGAGCAAGCAATGAGAGGTGCAGGCGTTCACAGGAGGAAGACCTGCTCAGATAAAGGAGCATGAAGTGGATTATCTGAAGCTGGAGGAACCGGACAGGTCTCTGGATTATTGCGCTATCGGAAAAAGAATTCGGTTTTATCGAAAAAACAAGGGCTATACTCAGGAAAAGCTGGCGGAGCTGGTAGATATTTCCACCACCCACATGAGCCATATTGAAACAGGCTCAACCAAGCTTTCTCTGGAATGCTTTGCGACCCTTTCTGAGGCGCTGGAGGTGAAGGCGGATGATCTGCTGCATGATCAGGAGGAGACCCAGGAGGACATCCGGGCAGAAATCATTGAACTCCTGGAAAACAGCCCGGTAAAGCGCCTGAGGGTGTACTATGATATGCTGACCGCTCTGGATCTGTCCCTCACCAGAAACATGACTCCCCCGGCATTTTCGGGGCAAAACTGCAATAATCGTTCCGCTCCTTGACATTTCCCTGTGTTCTATTTAAAATATCACATAGTTTCATTTCTTTTTTTCACAAGAACTGAACCGGAAACCAAGCTGCTTTCCGCTGCGCGAAGGCTGCTGTGTAATTTTACCGCAGCAGAAACCGGAAAGCTGTTTTGTGCAGGTTCTTCAGGGTGTGCGGAGGTTGATCATGAAATCATTAAGGATGCTGCCTGTGGCGGTGTTTGCCGTCATATGTCTCTGTCTTATTCCCTCTTTTCCTTCCGACGCTTCAGAATTTGATGCCGCTTATTATCATGCGAAGTATGCGGATGTCGCAGCGGTGCTGGGGGACGATCCTGCGGTGCTTTTTGAGCATTATGTGAATTTCGGCTTTGCCGAAGGGCGCTTCCCCAACGCGGAAGCAGAGCTTGCAGGGATCTCTCCCGCTCCCGAGGCCCTTACTCCCGATCTTCCCTTTCCCACCTATGTGGATGTGGACATAGAAAAGCAGACCGTAACCTACTATGAAAACAGCCTGCCCGTGCTTTCCTCCCCCTGCGTGACGGGGAAGGTCTCTGCAGGTCGCAATACCCCGAAGGGAACCTTCCAGATCTCAAAAAAGGTACCCGGTAAGTATCTGATCGGCCCCTCCTGGAAAAACTGGGTGGATCGCTGGATGCCCTTTAACGACCATATCGGCCTGCACGATGCTTCCTGGCGGAGCGAGTTCGGCGGGGAGATTTATAAGAAAAAAGGCTCACACGGCTGTGTGAACCTCCCGAAGGATATGGCATACGCGCTTTATGACAGAGTGGCCGTCGGCACGATCGTGCTGGTGCACTGAGAAAGCCAGCGCCTTATCCGCCTTATCCGGAGAAATGCAGGAAAAACCGCCCCTTGAGAATGAAAAGCTGAGGAAGGGGCGGTTTTATCCGCTGATCAGCATCTGCTCAAACTCCGCAAGCG
Organism: uncultured Lachnospiraceae bacterium; assembly: GCA_946621895.1. Next base: position 1,430 of record CAMOOZ010000243.1, read on the forward strand.
GCACGGGCTTTGCGAAATAATAGCCCTGGAAGAGCTCACAGCCCATTTCAGCCAGCATGTGGAACTGATCCATTGTTTCCACACCCTCGGTGAGCGACATGATGCCCAGATCCTCGGACAGCCTGATCACATTCTTTACGATCGTGTTCGCTCTGGATTCATCCTTTGACCTGCCGAGGAACTTCATATCGATCTTCAGGACATCCACAGGCATATCCTTTAACATGTTCAGGGAGGAATAGCCGCTGCCGAAATCATCCATTTCCAGGATGAATCCCCGCCTGCGGAATTCGTCCAGGATCCTCATCCTGTCATCGGTATCGTTCATCATGCTGGTCTCTGTGACCTCGATGCGCAGCTTCTTCGGATCGACCGCATATTCCTCCACCATGCCTGTGATATCCGTGAGGACATCCGTCAGATAAAAATCCCTCGGAGACACATTGACTGACAAAAATAGCTCCGGATGGGTCTCCTTCCAGTCGGCCAGTATCCTGCAGGCTTCGCGCCAGATATGCCGGTCCAGATCGGCGATCATGCCGTTTTCCTCAAACAGCGGAATGAAATTCCCCGGTGGCATAAAGCCATGGGTCGGATGGATCCATCTGGCAAGCGCCTCTGCGCCCACGATCCTTCCCTCCCTGTCTGCGATCGGCTGCAGATAGGGGAAGATTTCGTTTTTCAGGATCGCATCTCCCAGCTGGGCGGAAATCTCCTGGTTCCAGCGCACCCGTTCCCGCAGCTTCCTGTCATAAAAGGCCACATGGGTCTTGAAATCATCCTTGATCGAGGATAATGCCAGATGCGCCCGGTCAAAGAGAATGGACACATCCTGATCCTCATCGCCGATATCGCAGAAACCGATATGGATCACCAGGCGATGGACCGCGCTTCCCCGCTTTACCACAAAGCCGGCGAGATCCTGCTCCACCACATGGGGTATGAAGCTTTTTTTCGGCAGACAGGAGCCAAAGGAATCCCCTGACATGCGCCCGTAAATGCAGGTTTCATCGGAATATTTCCGGATCCAGTCCGCGATCTGCATAAGGGCCTGATCACCAAAATCCTTTCCGAACACATCATTCACGATCTTAAAATTCCGGACATCAATGTACGCGATAAAATAGTCCTTCAGCTCATGCCGCTGCAGGCGCTCCCGGATCTTCTGGAAGAGATATTCCTTCGTATAAAGGCCTGTCAGCGCATCATGCTTTGCCGCATAAAGCTCCTGCAGAATCTTCTTTTTCTCTTCCGTACAGTTGATCACATTGACATAAAAGCCCAGCTTTTTCCCGTTTTCATCAAAAATGCTGCTGCGATCCAGCTTATAATACCGCGCGTCCTCTCCGGCGCCCAGGGAGAATTCCACATTTGTTTTCTCGGGCAACTCCTCCAGCACGCCGAAATGCTCTCTCAGGGCAGCTCCCGCCCCATCATAATCCTCTCCGACGCAGCCGGAAAGCTTTCTCGCCGGCTCATTGGCCCAGATACATTTGCCGATCGGTCCGAACAGGAAGACCGCCACCTTCAGGTCGGAAACAATGTTCGCCAGCAATCTGTCCAGCAGCCGCACCGGGTGATAATAAATGGAGAAGTAAAAGATCATGACTCCGAACAGCGCAAAACCGATCATCGATCGGTCAATGGGCGTGCGGGAGAAAATATAAAAGGTCTGCCAGAGGCTCCCTGCCAGCATGCTGAGAAAAATAACCGTAAAACGCTCTCTGCTGATCTTTGGCATCCTGATCATGAGCATGAAATAGCTGAGCATGATCAGGCCCAGCACACCGTAGCAGGCGATGCGGTGAAAGACCTGTCCCCAAAGCGGGACCATCAGATAATAAGGGGCGTTATAAACCGTGATCTCCTGCAATGTAAAGGCATGGCCGAAGACGGGATTAAGAGCCATCTGCACCAGATCCGCAGCAAGGATCAGATAGACCAGCACCGGAACCCGCTGCTGTTTTCCATTCTGGACCCTGCAGTATTCCTTCGAAAAGGCGATCAGCGCCAGCAGGATGAGATCCATGCCGATATAGTA
>CAMOOZ010000244.1 GCA_946621895.1 uncultured Lachnospiraceae bacterium
CCTTATCGGCTGCGAAGCCGCGGGCCGCGGCGTGGACACCTTCGAGACCGCCGCTACCATCGCCACCGGCCGCGTCGGCATCTTCCACGGGATGAAATCTTATTTCCGCCAGGATGAATACGGGCAGATCGCACGAGTATACTCCATCTCCGCGGGCCTTGATTATCCCGGCATCGGCCCGGAGCACGCCTGGCTGCATGATACGAAAAGGGCGGAGTATGTGCCTGTTTCCGATGATCAGGCCGTGGAGGCCTTTGAATATCTCTCCCGCACCGAGGGCATCACCCCCGCCATTGAAAGCGCCCATGCGGTGTATCACGCGATGCAGCTGGCCCCGCAGATGGACAAGGATAAGCTCATCGTCGTGAACCTTTCCGGGCGGGGAGATAAGGATGTGGCGGCAATCGCGCGCTATAAGGGCGAGGAGCTGACGGAGTAGAGCGGGGGCGGGGGCGCTGGAAAATAATCCACCTGTACGGTTGGAGCATCTCTGATGCTCCAACCTCCTCCCCTGCCGCGTCAGCTAAAGCTGACGGTGCTAAACGGGCACCACCGGTGCCCAGCACCATTCGCAAAACCGCGCCAGCTGAAGCTGGCGGCGCTAAACGGGTGCCCCCGGCACCAGTTTGCTCATTTTGGGGTGGGTTGCTCGTAGAATATCGGGTTTTCTTTGCGATAAATCGCATGAAAACCGATATTCTACGGCAACCGTACAGATGGAACATAATTCCCGGACAGGAGTGTATATATGATATCAAATCCCACTATTTCCTCCGCTTTTCAAAGCGGAAAAGCCTTCATCCCCTTTATCACCTGCGGGGATCCGGATCTGGAAACCACAGAAAAGCTATTGCCCCTGCTGGAAAGGGCCGGTGCGGACTTGATCGAGCTGGGGATCCCCTTTTCCGATCCCACCGCCGAGGGCTCGGTCATCCAGGCGGCCAGTGAAAGGGCGCTGAAGGCCGGTGCCACCACGGACAGGATCCTTGACCTTGCGAAAAGACTTCAGGACAACGGGCAGCTCACTGTTCCCAGGGTGTTCATGACCTATGCGAATGTCGTGTTTTCCTACGGAAAGGAGCGCTTCCTCAAAAAAGACGCAGAGGCAGGAATATCGGGCCTTATCCTGCCGGATGTTCCCTTTGAGGAAAAGGCTGAATTTGACTCCGCCTGCAGGGAGCAGGGGCTTCAGCTCATCTCCATGATCGCCCCCACCTCCCATGAGCGGATATCCATGATCGCGAAGGAGGCGGAGGGCTTTGTGTACTGCGTCTCCTCGCTCGGCGTCACGGGGACAAGGGATCGCATCACCACGGATGTGGGGGCGATGGTGCGCCTGGTGAAGCAGACGAAGGACATCCCCTGCGCCATCGGTTTCGGTATCTCCAATCCGGAGCAGGCCGCGGAAATGGCGGCAAAGGCGGACGGCGTCATCTGCGGCTCCGCCATCGTAAAGCTCATCGCGAAGCATGGGCGGGACTGCCTGCCGGTTGTGGAGGAGTTTGTGCGGAAGATGAAGGAGGCGCTAATTGAATAACAGGATCATTGTCGTGGATTTCGGGGGACAGTACAACCAGCTTGTGGCCAGAAGGGTCAGGGAAGCGGGGGTTTACTGCGAGATTTATTCCTATCGTACCCCCCTGGAAAAGCTGAAGGCGCTGGACCCGAAGGGCATCATTCTGACAGGCGGACCGGATAGCTGCTACCTGGAAAACGCGCCGAGCTGTGACCCGGAGCTGTTTCACCTGGGAATTCCCGTGCTGGGCTTATGCTACGGCGCCCAGCTCATGCAGCATATGCTGGGGGGAAAGGTGCAGGCGGCTGCGGATGGCGGGGCGAAAGGTGAGGCGGAAGAATTTCATGAAAGCTCCACGAGACCTGCAGATAAAGACAGGGCGGAAGAAGTCCGGTGGGAAACGCCGGAAAACTCCGACAGGAATGACGGAAATCTGTCGGACGTCGTCGATACGGCCACTGCGGATCGCTCCGGAGACTCTGCGGAGAAAGACGAAAAGACGCTCGGCGGGAGTGACAGATCTGTCGCTGTCGTTTACACAGGGATCCCCGCCGGAGAGTATGGAAGAACCTGCCTGCAGCTCACCCCCGCAGGGAAAGCCTCCGCGTTATTTGCCGAGGTGGAAGAAAGCTCCGTCTGCTGGATGAGCCACAGAGATTATATCGCACAGCCGGCGCCCGGCTTCACTGTTTCCGCGCAGACAAAAAACTGTCCCTGCGCGGCGTGTGAGGATGCGGAAAACAGGCTTTACGCGATTCAATTTCATCCCGAGGTGGTACACACGCAGTTTGGCAGCAGGATCATCGGAAACTATGTCCTGCATATCTGCGGCTGTACGCCGGACTGGCACATGGACTCCTTCGGCGAGCGCGCGATCAGGGAAATCCGGGAAAAGGTCGGCGAAGGAAAGGCACTTTGCGCCCTTTCCGGCGGCGTGGATTCCAGCGTGGCCGCGGCGCTGATGTCCGAGGCGATCGGAGAGAAGCTGACCTGTGTGTTTGTGGACCACGGACTGCTGCGCAAGGACGAAGGCAACCAGGTGGAAAAGCTCTTCGGAGAGGGCAGCGGGCGGCGGCTTCAGTTCATCCGTGTGGACGCGAGAGAACGCTTCCTGAATAAGCTTGCGGGCGTTACAGAGCCGGAAAAAAAGCGCCGCATCATCGGAGAAGAATTCATCCGCGTCTTTGAAGAGGAAGCAAAAAAGCTGGGGAAGGTGGACTTCCTCGTCCAGGGCACGATCTACCCTGATGTGGTAGAAAGCGGGATGGGGGGTGAGTCCGCCGGGATCAAATCGCATCATAATGTGGGTGGCTTACCGGACCATGTTGACTTCAAGGAGATCATCGAGCCGCTCAGAAATCTCTTTAAGGACGAGGTCAGAAAGCTAGGCCTCTCTTTGGGCCTTCCCGATTATCTTGTAAACCGTCAGCCCTTCCCGGGGCCGGGTCTTGGCGTCCGCATTTTAGGCAATATTACCGCCGAGCGGATCGCACGCCTGCAGGAGGCGGATGCGATCTTTCGTGAAGAGGTGGATAAAGCGCTTGAGCAGTGGCGGGCGCAAAATCAGGAGCAGGATAAAAACGCCGGCCCCCTTTTCCATCAGACCGACCGACAGGCTCTGCAGGCTCCTGACTGGTTCCCGGACCAGTACTTTGCGTCCCTCTCCGATATGCGCTCTGTGGGCGTC
>CAMOOZ010000245.1 GCA_946621895.1 uncultured Lachnospiraceae bacterium
CACCAGATTGAGAACGATTGATATTAACGGAAAAGAAAACAGCAGTTGCGTGTGCAGCGGAAGGGTGCCCAGTGTGATGGCGCCCAGTGCTGCGATAGAATCCTTTCCTCTCCTGAACCTTCTCTCCAGCCCTGAACGCAGGCCGGAGCCGATCCAGAGCCTGTAACGCAGCGTATCCTTCGCCGGGTCCTTTGCCCTGCGTTTGCGGAGCTTTTCCTTCCCGGTAAAGATCGGAGTAAAACAGCCCAGAGAAAAAACCGCCCCGAAGGAGAGCAGAAAACCCGTATCCGAGGCATAAAGCGGCTGCTCCAGCAGTAAAAAAACAGATGCCATGGAAAGCGCCGTCAACAGATCATAGGTCCTTTTCGTCAGCATCGCGCCCAGATGCATCGCAAACATGAAGATCGCGCGGATCGTGGAGCCCTCCGCCTGGATCATCAGCCCGTAGAGCAGCATGGCGCCAAAACTCACGCCTGCCGCCGGGAAAAGCGGCAGCCTTGCCCAGCGCAAAAGCCGCAGGAGCCCCATGCCCAGGATCGTGATATGCAGTCCGGAAATGGCCAGTATATGACTGATCCCGGTCCGCTGAAAAATGTCCTTTACCTCCGGATCAAGCGAAGCCTTTTCTCCCAGCAGCATGGCGCTCAGCAAGGAGGCTGTTTCCGGGGAAAGCAGCCTTTCCAGAAGCGCGGCTTCCCTTCTTCTGAAGCGGTAAAGGCCCTCTCTGAGCAGTGAACAGCGATCGGACGGCCCTGTCAGAAGCGCCTCCCTTAACCGGAAGGAAAGCCCTCTTCTCGCATAATAGGCCATGGCGTCAAAGCCCCCGGGATTCTGCGGGGAAAGAAAGCTGCCGGCCTCTCCCCTGACCCGGATGATCCCTCCAAGCCCAGCTTTGCTCTCCGCCTTTGGCGTCTCTCCTTCGGCAAAAAGCACCAGCACCCCCTCGGGCTCATCCGGAAGCACGCCGGAAAGCAGGCGGATATCCTTCAGCCTGCAGGAAAAAAGCGTCCTTCCCCCATAGAGCACATAGCCCTTCTGTTCCACTCTGCCGGCAAGCTCCAGCTCACCCGAAAGCTCCCGGAAGGAAGAGGCATTCAGCGGGATAAACCATAAAATGATAAAGACAGCCGCGGAAAAGGCGGCACAGACAGCGCATAAAGGCCTTCGAAGCATAAGCACACCGACATGGAGGAACACGGGACCGGTTTCCGAAACGAGTGACGGCGTTCGGAAAGACGCTGCCGTTTCCTCAGCACAGCTCCCCGACAGGAGAACAGAAATGATGACAGAAGTATCGGAAACGAATTAAGTGCCTGCACTTTGATTCGTTTCCGTCCGCCGGGCGCACGCTGCAAAGCAGCAAAATACCGATGTGCGCCCGTGCGATCCTCGCCGGAGGCGTTATCGTAAACGCATTTTCTAAATGCGTTTACGATACATCGTCCGGGATCATATCCCGGATTCGTCTACGATATCCAGATCGCGCTCATAAACCTTATCCAGAGAAAGTCCCTCCCCCGGCAGCGGCGCGGTCTCGCCGTTCACCAGGATCTGAACCCGGTTGACCACATTCAGCTCTGTCAGTGTGTTTACAAACGCGTAAAGCTTTACCTCCGGCCGCACATTGCCCAGCTGCTGAAGAAATCCGTCGTCCAAATTTAAATAACAGATATTATCTTTAACGGTAACGCTCAGCACCTTCGTTGTCGAAGAGACCACGGGCCTGTAGCCCGCCAGCGTGGGGCCCTGGATCAGCTGCTCCGCCGCCAGCCGTTCCAGCGAGATATTACTGTTGTATACGATGCTGCGGTTCGCGGAATAGAGCTTCTCTCCCTTTTTATCCGTAAAGTAGAGCCGCAGGGTGGTCCGTTCATAGGCATTGATCTCATTGCCGGCATTTTCAATGAAGCTCTCCCCGCTCATGGCGCCCACAGGCTCTCCCAGCGCGTCCAGAAGCGGTTCGCCGGCCATCGTAAAGGTGATGAACTGTGTCCCTGGGACCTGGATAAAGCTGCGCACCAGGGCGGCCCTGGTCAGAACCTCTCTGACCGGAGAAAGCTCCTGATAGGAGGGCGCCATGTCCAGCAGAAGCTGTTCGTCCTCCATCCGCCAGGAATTGACCTGCACCTCCCCGCCCAATAACGGCAGATATTCCTCTCCGGAGGAGGGAAGCTCCAGCGCCCGGATCAGCTCCGGGATCAGCTCCTCCGGCGTGCCGGCAGCGGGCGAATAGGGCACGGAGAGCACCTTTGTTTCCTCGGCATTCACGAAGTAAAGCCTGAAGCCTCCGGCATCATCCGGAGCAGCTCTTCTGCCTCCCAGGGAGCCGAAAAACAGCACCGCAGCCACAAAAAGGAAAAGCGCCAGGATCACCGCCAGCTTTTTCATGCCGTTTGCGCCGAAAAAAAACTGTCTGCCCTGCACCGTTTCCCGCTCCCCTCTTGGATCTCTGCCTTCCCTAACCCACATAGCTTAAGGGCAGCTTGATATGGAAAACGCTGCCTTCCCCCTCCACGGAATCCAGTTCGATCGTGCCATGATGCATGATGATCGCGTCATAGGTGATGGCAAGCCCGAGGCCCGTTCCCCCGATCTCTCTGGAATGGGACTTGTCCACCCGGTAAAAGCGTTCGTAAATATGGGATTTGGCCTCCTCCGGGATCCCCACCCCGGAATCGGACACATGCAGATAAAAGAACTGGTGATCTGCATCCAGCTGGACATTGACAAAGCCCTGAGGCCTGTTGTACTTGATCGCGTTGTCCACGAGATTGGTCAGCGCCAGTGAAAGCTTTACCTCATCCACCTGTGCGGTCACGGGCCTTACGCTGGCAAAGGTCAGCTCCACATTCTGCCTGTTGGCCAGGGGTTTAAGGCGCCTGAGCACGGACTCCGCCATCGCATTGATATCCACATTGGCCAGATTCAGCACCGAAGCGGTGCGGTCCATCTTCACCAGAGAGAGCAGATCGTTGATGATCGAGTTTTCCCTGTCGATCTCCGAGGTGATGTCCGTGAGAAATTCCCTGTACATCGCAGCATCCGCGTTGCCATCGGCCAGGATCGCATCGGAGAGCACCTTCATCGAGGTCAGCGGCGTCTTCAGCTCATGGGACACATTGGCCACAAACTCCTGCCTGCTGTCATTTAAGGCATTCTGCTTCATCAGCATGTCATTAAAGGCATTGGCGATCCGCTGCATCTCGGACCAGCCCCTGGCCTTTAGCGGCGAATCCGAATGACCGTCCCGCACCCTTTCAATGGCATCCAGGATCCTGCGCAGGGGCCTTGTGATGCTCATGGAAAAGAAAAATGCGGCCCCGATGATCACCAGCGCCGTGACGATGGTCAGGATCAGCGCCGTTCTGCTGAGCATCTCCATCGTGGTCTCCACATAATCCGTGGACACGCTGGTCAGCATCACGCCCCGGATCTCCCCGGCTTCCCCGCTGCCGTCCAGCGTCCCCGCCACGGGGGTCACCAGCTCGATATACCCGTCCTCCCGGTCATAATGGGAGGCGCTTTCCCCGTTTTTAAAGCATTTCACGATCTCCTCCGAGATCATGAGCCTGCCCTCGCTGATCCCGTAGGTATCCTTCAGTATTTTAAAATTTCCGGAAACAATGATCACCCTGCCGTCATAGAGGCCGGAAAGCTGCTCCAGCTCTGCCCCGATGACCTCGGAGGACGGATCCGCCAGATAATTATAGGTGATCAGATGATTCGCCAGCACTCTGAGCTGGGCCTGAACCTCTCCTTCCCTGACCTGCACGGCCCTGTCCTCATAGGTCTGCACAATTGCTCTGCTCATGAGTAAGCAGGGCAGAATGCCCGCCAGAGAGGTGATCAGAAAGATACGGAGCTTCAGCGACGTGAGAAGCTCCCATAAAGAAGCCCAGAACGGCCTGGGCTGCCTGCCGAAAAGATTTTTGATCATGATCCGTTCATTTTATGCCGTTCTCAGTCCCCGAAATAGTATCCGATCCCCCATTTCGTGCAGACATAATGCGGTTCGCTGGGGTTTTCCTCGATCTTTTCCCGAAGCCGCCTCACATGGACATCCACCGTCCGGACATCCCCCGGATAATCGGCCCCCCAGACCAGGTGGAGCAGCTCCTCCCTGCCATAGACCTTGCCGGGATTGGAGGCCAGAAGCTCCAGCACTTCGAATTCCTTGCCGGTCAGATTGGTCTCCCTGCCGGCGATCCGGAGCCTTCTGTTTGCAAGATCCAGCTGCAGCTGGCCCCTCTCCAGCAGCCGGCCATCCCTGGATTTCGCATCCTTTTTTGCGCTCCTGCGGATAATGGCCTTGATCCTGGCCTTCACCTCGAGCACATTGAAGGGCTTGGTAATATAATCGTCCGCACCGTAATCCAGCCCCAGGATCTTATCCATGTCATCGCCCTTTGCCGTGAGCATGATCACGGGAACATCCGAAAACTCCCTGATGGACTGGCACACCTCAAAGCCGGAAAGCCCGGGCAGCATCACATCCAGCAATATGATGTCATATTCATTCTCCCCGGCCATCTGCAGGGCGCTCTCCCCGTCATAGGCGCAGTCCACCTCCATGCCGTCCTGCTCCAGGGAAAAACGCAGCCCCTTTACGATGAGCTTTTCATCATCCACTACCAAGACGCGATTTGCCAAATTCAACCTCCGACTTCAACCTTTATCCGTTCCTTCAGCCGCGCAAAGGTGGCCTCCCCGATGCCTTCCACCTGCTTCAGCTCCTCGATGCTCTGAAAACCGCCCTTTTCTTCCCTGAACTCCAGGATACGCTCTGCCTTTGCCTCTCCGATGCCGGGAAGCGTCATCAGCGCACCCGCATCGGCGCGGTTCAGATCGATCCGGCCGTCCCCTGCCGGAGGTTTGGCGAGGCCCTCTCA
>CAMOOZ010000246.1 GCA_946621895.1 uncultured Lachnospiraceae bacterium
ATCGTGATAGCTCATGCCCCAGCCGGGATTGGAGATCGCATGACTGTAGATTCCGGCCTCCTCCGCCGCTGCTGCCGCCTCCTCCTGCAGCTGTTCATAATAGGGCTTAAGCTCCTCGTTTTCATAAAGGACAGGCTCCTCATCCGTGGAGGTCACGCGCTCTGAAACAGGGCTGGCAGTGACAGGGAAAAATCCCGGCTTAAACAGCTCCGGATACTTCTCGTAGGGAAGCTCCGCAAGGACGGGCCCGACAGCATAGGCAGCAACCTCATAGGGAGAGAAGAAAACGGTAAGCCCCTCCTCCGTGATGAGCCATTTCAGATCCCCGCTTTTTAGCTCCTCATTAAGCGTGGTGCGGACTGTTTCCATTCCTTCCGCGTCAAAATAATCCGAAATATCGGAGTCCATGGCCTCCTGCTCGTCCTTCAGCCAGGGGGTGGTAAGGCCCTCGATCAGCTTTTCCGTGATGTCTTTCGTGTCCGTCAGGACATCCGCAAGAGCAAGCTCCTTTCCCTTTCCGTCCAGCTGGGTGGTGGAATAAAAGCTGTTGGGATGAGCCCCGCCATAGTCATAATAGCTCTCGTACAGGATGGAAAAGGCCTGCTCATCCGCCCGGAAGATAGTCGCGCTCTTCCGATCCTCATAGGGGTGGAACTGCTGCATTCCTTCCTCCTCGCCCATCTGGAGAAGTCCGGCCAGATCCTTCAGCCCGGACTTTTTATTCTGCTCATTGATCTTTTCAAGCGCAGCCGCAAGCTCCGGGTAATCCGCGGCGGACTGCGCCGAAAGAAGGATCTCCGGATAGCCGCCGAAGCCCGCGGCAAAGGTCTCGCCGTTTGGCGTAAAGACCTCTGTTTCCCAGTCGTAATCCCCGCCTTCCCTTTTTTGCGCGGTCTCTGTCTGATGATTGATGACAGAAAGGGTGATCTCCGCTTTTTCCGCCTGCGGAGAAGTGTCCGTGAAGCCGCTGCCGGGCGCGGGCTCTTCATTCTCCTTCTGCTCTTCCGGTGCGGGACCCGTGCTTTCCGGCGCGTTTTCCTGCGGGGGGGTCTGAGGGCTTGCGCAGGCGCCCAGCAAAAGCGCGGCTGCGAGTGCCAGAGAAATGGTCTTCAAATGCTTTTTCATGCTGTCCTCCAATGCTTTTTGTTATTTTCTTATTATGACACATTGCCCGGAATGCGTCAAAACGCCGGATAACGAATCGCTGTGTTCTCAGCGGAGCCTTTGACTTCTCTGCCTGAGGGATTTATAATTTTCCCGAAATGGGAAAATGTCCGTGGATGATCATCGTTTCTATCGTATGTAATCACAGAAAACGAAAACCGGCGCGATTTTTCTCGGAATGGAGGGTGAGAAATGAATAAAACATTAAACGCTAAGACAATTGATGATGATCTTCTGGATGATGTGAACGGGGGAGTGAAAGTTCCTGTCCTCTCCAATCTGATGATGACCGATGATACCAGCGCGGATCTGGTTCATCCTTTGGCGGGAAATAAAAATGAGTATACGGCATCTCATCTGCTGGCCGGTTCTCCGCTTGATCCTGTTTCCAGGGGCCTGGCGGGAAATCCAAAAGTACCTGCCTCCGGTGAAGGCCTCAACATCTTAAAGTGCTGAATCCGTTGAACATCGGGCGGCGCTGTTACCCACACAATTAAACGAGCGGGGGGGATATCTTCTCTTCCCCGCTCGTTGCTGTGTTCGCCCCCCAAACCAGTTGTCTGGAATCGTTAAAGGAGAAATGTACAGGATGAAGAAAAAAAAGAAGCTGCAGACAGGAAGGCTTCTCGCGGCAGCGTTGGTGCTGACGCAGGTGCTTTCTGCGCCGCTGTCCGGCATGGCGGCGCCCGCGCCTGAGGAGCCGGGGGAAAGCGCTTTGCTTCAGGAGGGCACCTATGTTCCCGGAGAGGTGATCCTCTGCGTCAGAGAGGGCGCTGAGGAGGAGAGCTCCCGGGAGGACGGGGAGCTTAGACGCAATTTCGCCTATGCCCTTCCCTCGCTGAAGGAGGAGGAGCTTCTGGATGTGAGCCGCGCGGCCGCAGCAGAGGAAGCTTCCCGGGAGCAGTCCGGGGAGGCGGACCCGGAGGAGCTGCAAAGCACCGCCCCCTTATCCTCCGGGGCTGCCCCTGAGAAAACGACGCTTAAGCTTGTTTCCTCAGATAAGCTTACCACGCAGGAGCTGATCGAGTATTATTCCGCAAGGCCGGAGGTGGTCTTTGCGGAGCCAAATTATATTTTTGGGGGCCAGGATACCGTCTCCGATGAGGAGGAGGCCGAGGAAGAAGAGGGAGTCGTGCTTGTGGAGGAGGGCGCCCCTGCTGAGGAGGAGGCCGCCGGTGACAGCGAGGAAGACTCTCAGGAAGAGGTCTCCGATGAGGGGACGGCATCCGATTACACTGACCTCCAGTACGCTTTTTCCTCCGGCCCAGGAGGAATAGATGTCCCGGGCTGGAATGACCCGGAAAAGACGCCCAACGCGCAGGACGTGGTCATCGCAGTGGTGGACAGCGGGGTGGACTATAAGCACCCGGATCTTAAAGACATCATGTGGGATGGGGGAGAGATTGAGGCCCTCACTGCCCTGGGAGGCGGGAAATACGGGATAAACACCGGCTATAGCAGCTATAAAGGGAACAATCCCACCGACTCCAGCGATCCTATGGACAGGGTAAACGGTCATGGCACCCACTGCGCGGGAATCATTGCCGGCGCCTGGAACAAGTTCGGAATAAGCGGGGCGGCAAACGGGGCCAAAATCATGGCGATCAAGCATACTGTGGACGACGAGGGGCATTCCCGGGCAAGCTCCAGCCTGAAGGGCTTCAGGTATATACTCACCGCTAAAGAAAAAGGAGTAAATGTGGCGGCAGTGAGCAACTCCTGGGGAGGGTCTGTCTCCAGAGCCATCTCCTATGGGATAAAGGAGCTGGAGGAGGCAGGGATTGTGTGCGTGTTCTCCTCAGGGAATGAAGTCAGTGATAATGATCTGGTGAGCTACAGCTCCTCTGTGGCCTTCGGCTCGGATGCGGTAATCAATGTAAATTCCAGTGATCAGGCGGGACAGCCTAGCGGCTTCTCCAATTACGGAGTCCGCAACACCCATCTCTTTGCTCCGGGCTCCGATATCCTCTCCACTTATCCCACGGAAATGCAGAAGGTCCTTCCGAACAAAGATGCCTCCGCTCCTGTGCAGGATAGGGCGGGCAATACGCTTTATGATGATTATTCCTCGGAGAGCAGTGCCTTTACTTATGATGCGAATGGAAACGCTGGCGTAAGCATTAATAGAACGGGGGGAGGGTTTAGGCTTTCCGGCATTGACTTAAGCAAGGGGAACGACCAGCTCACTAACGAGATCCTTGAAGCCAATCCGGATTTCAAAGAAAGCTCCAAGCTCAAGGGCCGGGCCGTGGTGCTGAGCATCAAAGGAGTGGCCGCTCTCCCGGCTCTTTCTGATAAAGAAGACTATACCCTGATTCTGAAGGCCAGAATGCAGGAGATGGGAAACGAGAGGGTCTTTCCGATTCTCTATGCAAAGACCACCAACGGCTCCTGGGACATGCTGGGAACCCCGTATGATCTGTATGGTCTGGACAAGACCTACAGTGTTTGGAGTTATTCCCTGAAGAAGGGGGCAAACGGCAAGGTTTTCGATCTGGAAAATCCGGAGCTGCGTCTGGTGATTGCCAGTGACGAGGATTTGTCTGTGCTGAAGGATCTGGAGCTGGGGGAATTCTGGATCACGAAGGAGGCCCCTGTCCCCTATGTGTACGAGAGCGGGACCTCCATGGCCGCCCCTGCGGTATCCGGTGAGGTGGCGATTCTGAGAAAGGCTTTTCCGGAGGATTCCGCGGCGAAGCTGACCGCCCGTGTGCTGGCAGGGGCAGAACCCTCGGAGGCCTTCCGGGATAAATGCATCACCGGAGGCATGGCCAATGTTCGCAATTCCCTGGATGAAAGCATGTATACCCCTGTGGTAAACAGTATTACTCCCGAAAACGATGGCATCCATATCCGGGGCTTTTTCTTCGGAAGCAAAGAGAATACCCGGGTCAAAATCGTTCAGGGCAATAATACCTGGGATACAATGGAAAATAACCTTCCGATTCTGGAGGTAAATAATGCTGAGGACGACTCCGGAGATATTGTGGTGGATTTCCTGGAGTCCTTAACAGGCGGTGAGGAGGTCACGGTGACTGTGTCCGACCTGGGGAAAGCAGTGGGGAGACAGAGCTTTACCAGGATATTCTCCTTCCCGGATGAGGACGGCGTGCTGGCGAAGGTCTATAAGGAGCTGCCTGTCCTGGTCTCCGAAGAGGATCGGAAGGCCTTTTTCGCCAACACCTTCTATAACGCTGTTCCCTTAAAGGGCTCCATCTATTTTATCGGAGGAAACGAAGAAACCGGCACGTGGCATACCTGGAGATACGATGGGGCACGCTTCACCAAAATGGATGACGCCATCACCACTAATGAACAGGCTGCCGCCTGGAATGGAATGATTCTGTATGTCTCCAGGAGCGATGATCGTCCTTTGGTCTGTTATGCCGAAACAGGCGTTGTAAAAAAACTGAAGCTGTTCATTACTCCCGGAGTGGGGGACGACTGGGTGTATACAGCCCTCGGAAAGGACGATAACTGCGCTCTGTATTATGACGGCGATGAACTCCTTCTGCTTAGAAGCAATTCCGGAAAAGGAAGCGCTGTCTATAAACTGGACCCCTCCACTGCACGGTTAAGCTTCCTGGGAAAACTAAACCATACCTTCGCAGGAGGAGCCGCCCTGGCGCATCAGGAGACCGAATCCAAAGAAAAGCTGATCTATGTTCTTGGATCGGAAATGACAGATGGGAAGCAAGGGGAATTTGTGATCGAGCGGTTTAAAACATCCTCCTTCGCTCCGGAAAACATTGAGCTCCCTGCGTCGGATATGAAATTCGATAAGGGCTACGATAACTATTCCTGCGTCGGGGTGAAAAACGGCGTCTGGATTACCGGCCCTTATACCCTGGCGGAAAGCACAGGGACGATCCCGCAGATCAGCGCGGACAATTTCTTCTTTTCCTATGCAGAGCCGGATAAGGGCCTTCAGAAGGCGCGCAAAAGGATTTCGGATACAAGAGTGTTTGAGTCGCAGGTCTTCGCGATGGAGGGCAGACTCTACTTCTCGGGATTAAGAAGCAGCGGTTTAGTGTTTTGCTATACTCCGGTGGATACACTGCCCGCATACGGAGACGAGACCGGGAAGGAGCCGGATAAGAAGGCGGTTACAGATCCCACCGTTAAGGTGAAAAAGTTCAGCTTTAAGAAATCAAAGCTCACCTTTAACACCTTCGAGCAGGCGGAGACCCTTGAGTATACCCTGACCTTCTCTGATCCTAATAAAAAAACAGGGGTCTATGTGGAAAGCGCAAATCCGGCTTTGGTCCGGGTGGAGCAGCCCACCGGGCCGGATGATGAGAAGCTGACCCTTTACCCGGTCCAGGCCGGAACCACCACGATCACCGCCTACTGTGGAAATAAGACCGCGAAGTGCACCGTTACAGTGGAAGCAGCTCTTGATCCGACGGAGCTTTCCCTGAATCAGAATGAGCTTACCATGAAGGTGGGGGAGGTCAGTGCGCTGGAGCTGACAGCGGACGGAGCTCTGCCCTTTAGGACCGGCAGGGAAAGCATCTCCTGGAAGAGCTCCAACGGCGGAGTGGTCTCCGTAAATAAGGGGCTGATCACCGCTAAAAAGGCAGGCACCGCCACTATCACCGCCACCTGGAAATATGGAGGGAAGACACCGGCACTGTATACCTGTGAGGTGACGGTAGAGGATGTTGCGATTCCCAAAGCGGCCAATGGAGACAGGGCTGTTCCCTTAAGCCTTGGGAAAAGCTCTCTGAATGTGGAGGTGGGTAAGCCCTTTGTCCTGCCCTACCGCATTTCCGGAGCGGAGCAGGGTTCCAGATTGCTTGAAGCACGCTCCTCAAATGAAAATATCCTGAAGTTTGACTATGATGAGCAGGAGTGGGGGGTGATCCCCAAGCCCTCCGGAGTCGTTTCAGCCGCCCGGTACGCGGCAGGTGAGCAGTACCTTTCGGCAGCCCTGCACTTTACCCCTCTTGCCCCCGGCACAGCCTGGATCATTGTGGAAAGCTATCCCGCGGGCAGCAAGGACGACGCCTCAAAACACAACCGGAAGCTCTGCAAGATCACGATTACCGCTCCGGCCACAAGCATCAGTCCCGAGACTGATCCCTGGTCCTACCTTACCTATGACTCGGACACGGAGACAGATGTGATATGGATCGGCAAGGGCGGTGTGACCACCCTGAACTACAAGCTTTCTCCGGAAGTCTGCACAGACATCCCCAAGGCGAAATGGAGCGTAAAGGGCTCCACCGCCTCGGTGAAGAACGGGGTTTTGACCGCGAAAAGCGTGAAAAAGGATAAGGAAGGAAACTATATTCCCACCGTGATCACGCTGACGATCGGGAAGATAAAACAGGAATGGTATGTCTATGTGACGGAATAAAACGGATACACAACGGAGGAAAAGGATGGAAGAGAATATACGCGTCTCGTTTACCGGGAAGCTTGGGTTTGTGCTTTCGGCGGCGGGAGCCTCGGTAGGACTTGGCAATATCTGGCGTTTTCCCTATCTGGCAGCCAGCTATGGCGTAGGGATCTTTCTGCTGGTCTATCTGCTGCTCACGCTGACCTTCGGTTATACGATGATCGTGGCGGAGACGGCCATCGGCAGAGCCAGTAAAAAGAGCCCTGTGGGCGCCTTTCGGTTTTTCAGCGCCTCTCTGCCCATGCGGCTTGGCGGATGGATCAACGCGCTGGTGCCGATGCTGATCGTCCCGTATTATTCCGTGATCGGCGGATGGGTCTGCAAGTATTTATATGAATATCTGATCGGAAATGTCGATCCTCTGGCGGAGGATTCCTTTTTCCCCGGTTTTATTTCAGACGGAAAGAGCCCGGAAATCTGGTTTCTCGTTTTTGCCGCGCTGATTTTGCTGGTCATCTTTATGGGGGTGGAAAACGGAATTGAGCGGGTCTCGCGCTTCATGATGCCGGTGCTTGTGGTGCTGGCGGTTGTGATCTGCATTTATTCGTGTACCCGCCCCGGCGCGCTTGCCGGCGTTGCGTATTTTCTGATCCCGGATCCGGCGCATTTTTCCTGGATGACCATTGTCAGCGCGATGGAGCAGATGTTCTTCTCCCTGTCCATCGCCATGGGCATCCTGATCACCTTCGGCTCCTATATGAAAAAGGAGATCAGCATAGAGTCGTCCACCAGCCAGGTGGAATTTTTCGATACCGGCATCGCGGTGCTCGCGGCGCTGATGATCATTCCCGCCGTCTTTGCCTATTCCGACGGGAATCCCGCAGCGCTGAACGCAGGGCCCGGGCTGATGTTTGTCACAATGCCGAAGATCTTCGCAGACATGGGAATGGGCGGATTGGTGGGCGTGCTGTTTTTCGTGCTGGTGTTGTTTGCCGCGCTGACCAGCGCGATCGCCCTCACGGAAAGCGCCGTGTCCACCTTCTGCGATGAACTGCACTGGCCGCGCCCTGTGGCCGTATGCCTGACCGGAGGGATCATACTGGTCCTGGGAACCCTCTCCTGC
>CAMOOZ010000247.1 GCA_946621895.1 uncultured Lachnospiraceae bacterium
ACCCTTACGCCGCGCCTGCTGCGATAAATAACCCCGGACATATGCTGCCCGGGGTCCGCTCTCCTCATTTCAGGCTCTTGGGAACTGGAAATAAATAACTCCTCACTGATGCATCGCAAACGCTTCGATATAAGGCGTTTCGCGATGCTGAATTCAATGAGTTATTTATTAACAGTTCCTTAGGCACCGGGCTTTAAGCCTCCGCTGCCTCGGCCACCGGATAGACGCTGGCCTTTGTGCGATACTTGCCCCAGCGCTCAAAACGAAGGGTTCCGTCCACCCTGGCAAACAGGGTGTCATCCCCGCCGATCCCCACATTGAGGCCGGGATGGATCTTCGTGCCTCTCTGGCGATACAGGATATTGCCCGCCTTCACAAACTGGCCGTCCGCCCGCTTGGGTCCCAGCCGCTTGGATTCGGAATCTCTTCCGTTCTTTGTGGAGCCAACTCCCTTTTTATGTGCAAATAACTGCAGATTAAGCTTAAGCATGATCTTCCTCCGTTTCTTCTGAGATCCTCAGATACCTTTCTCCGTATTCCGCTCTGATCCCGTTTAACCCCAGCTCCAGGGCATTCATCAGCAATTCGGCCTTTTCCCCCGGCGGCTCCAGCAATCTCACCTCAAGAAAACCGTCCTTATCCCGGGCATCAAGCCGCTGCCCCGCCAGCTCCTCCAGCGCATTCGCCGTATTGATCGCCAGCATGGACACCGCCGCGCAGAGGATATCCCTTCCTTTCCGGTCATAACCCGCATGGCCGGTGATCGAATAGCCGCGCCAGCGCCCCGCGCTGTCCCTTTTCAGGGAGGCCGTGATCATCAGAGACTGATCTTTTCGATCTGTACAAGCGTATAGGGCTGCCTGTGGCCCTGCTTTTTGTGATAGCCTGTCTTGGGCTTGTACTTATAGACCGTGACCTTTTTCGCTTTGCCCTCGCCGAGCACCTTTCCGGTAACGGATGCGGAGGAAACCTCCCCGCCGACCTTCAGCGCGCCTTCCCCGCCGATGGCCACCACATCAAAACTGACCTCGTCTCCTTCAGCCTTTCCCATCAGATCGAAGCGGACCTTATCCCCTTCGCTGACCTTGTACTGCCTTCCGCAGGCAGCGATGATTGCATACATTTTCTTTCCTCCTTTTACAGGTCTCGCCGGCAGCGGCGCCGAAAACGGACTTTCAGGCATATGCCTGCCTCGCCGGGCGGATGATCGATTCCAGGGCATACATACCCCGGGACAACATGAAGATTTTATTCATTTTCCCGCATCCTGTCAAGTGAAAATCCGAGGCCTCAGGCATCCTGGCGGGGCAAATCCGGTTTTGCCGCCGGCAAAGCCTGCCCGGAATGGCAAAACCATGTTACTCTATGAGCAGCGAAGCTATGAATTGCAGCATTCTGCCCGCCGGCATCCGCCGGCGATCCGCTCTTCACTTGCCGGGCCGATGCCAAAGACGCGGATGATCTTTGCATCTCCCCGGTTAAACGAATCCGCCGTCTCCGAAAGGCTCTCCCTTTTCTCCCAGGGAAAAAGCGCATTCAGCATCCGCCAGCCGCCGTTTTCCTTAAACAGGCAGACATAATGCAGCAGGAAAAGCTTTTTCCCGGGCGCCGTCAGCAGGATGAACACGGGATACTCCGCTTCCAGCGCCAAAAGCTGTGCCCGCGTGGGATGCTTCACCTCCTTCACGGAAAAACCCCGTTCTTTAAAATAACGCCTGATACTTGAAGGGATCGTTCCCGCCAGGCCGAAAAATGCGGCCCCCCGCCGTTCAAACCAGAGCGTAAGCGCCGTTAAGGAAGGCCTTTCCCCGAGCCGCAGCAGCGCATTATAGACCGCCGCCACGCCGCAGCCGTTTTTCCCCATTGTCCCCTTTCCAAAGGGGAGACCGGCCAGCTCGCCCTTCTGCTGGTCCGGAATATACGGCGGATCCGTTTCTGTCTGCTGCTCCTGAAAGCCGTATCGCCCTCCCTGCCCCCGCGCCGGCACAAAGACAGATCCTGCTCCGGCGTCCGCAGTCGTTTCCTCCCCGGAAGCATCAGGGAAAGAGTCTCTATCCATCCTGCGTTTCCTGCTCTGCCCGAAAGGGAGAAACCGGAAAAGGCCCGCCGCTTCAAGAAGAAAAACGCTGAGGGCACTGCCCGCTTTTTCAGATAATCCCGATCCCATCCCGCCCTCCCGCATTGAAAGACTTCTTTAATTATGCTATCATGTTTTCCGGTTTGTGACAAAAATATTCTGCTCTTCGGGGGACTTTTCCTTTCATGTTCCGTTTGATCAGGCGTAATTTGTGGATTTCCGTTTTTCTTGTGTGCTGTATGGCAGTATCCTCCTGCGGCCTGGCAGGCCCGGGCGCTTCCGGCGGCGCGGCGGAAAATCCGGAGCCGGTGAGCATCACGATCTGGTGCTCCGATCTGAATATGCAGCCGGTGAAGGAAGCGATGGAGGCGTTTGCGGCTGCCCACCGGGATGCGTTCGATCTGCATCTCTCCTATGGGGAGGAAAGCGAGGTCAGCTGCAGCAGCACGGTGCTGGCAAATCCCCGGTCGGCGGCGGATGTGTTCTTCTTTGCCGATGATCAGCTGGAGGATCTTTTGCAGGCAGGGGCGCTTCTGGAGATCACGGAAAACGCTTCTGCCGTGATCGATGCGGCGGGGGGGAAGGACTCCGGCGCCGCCAAGGCCTGTATGCGGAACGGAAAGCTTTATGCCTGTCCGCTGGCTGCGGGAAACGGATATTTTCTCTACTACCGCCCTTCTTATTTTTCCAAAACGGATATCGCCACGATGGATGGCCTGCTCTCCGCGGCAGAAAAGGCCGGAAAAAAAGTCACGATGGATCTGCCGAACGGCTGGTATCTTTATTCCTTCTTCAAGGGAGCGGGCCTGGAGCTGGAATACGACCGGGAGTCCGGAAAAAACAGCTGTGACTGGAATGCGACCTCCGGAAAATACACCGGACGGGATGTGGCTGAGGCGATCCTGCATATTTCCGCAAGCGACGGTTTTATTTCCCTCTCCGATGACGAAATGCTGCAGGGCGCCGCGGACGGTTCGGTCATTGCCGCCGTAAGCGGCGCCTGGAACCTGGATCGTCTGAAAAGCGCCTGGGGGGAGGATCTGGATGCGGTAAAGCTTCCTACCTATACGCTGAACGGGGACCAGGTGCAGATGTGCAGCTTTACCGGCTATAAGCTGGCCGGCGTGAGCGCCTTTACGGAGCATCCGGCGCTTGCCATGGAGATCGCGCAATATCTGACGGCAAAGGATTTCCAGCTGAAGCGCTTTGCGCTGATCGGGGAATGTCCGGCCAATGTGGAGGCCGCTGCCTCCCCCGAGGTGCAGGCCTCTCCCGTGACCAGGGCTTTGGCGGAGCAGGCGCAGTTCGGGTACACGCAGAATGTGGGGGATGCCTACTGGGATGCCTCCATGCTTTTGGGCACGGAGCTTGCCGCCGGCAACCCGGACAGCTCCGATCTGCAGACACTCCTTGACCGGATGGCCGATGCGACAGAGGAAGGGAAATGAGGCAGCTGCTTCACAATTCGCTGGCGCTCAGGATCTTTCTCCTGGTGCTTTCCGCCGGACTGCTTGGCATCGGCGGGATGATCCTGCTGAACATGAATATCGAAGAGCTTTCCCGTAACTATGAGTCCATCGCCGCGGACTGTTACGAAAACAAGGAATACATGGATTCCATCCGGGCCATGCTCTATCAGGATCAGGCGCTGGTCTTTAATCATATCCGTTCGCAGTCGCCGGAGGAAATGACCCGATATGAGATTGAGGAGGAACGGATCGCGATCCGCATCCGTTATGCCGTCCGGGAGTTTGACGCGAATCTGACCGATGAAAACAAGCGCGAGGTCTTTCACCGCTTTTATTCCAACACCTTTTCCTATCTGAGCACCGTAAACAATGTGCTCTCCCTCAGCCGGAACGGGGAAAAGAATACCGCGGATTATTATGTGTCCGCGAAAATGGATGCGAGCATCGAAAGCATCAACCAGAGCATCACCAACTTAAAGCATCTCATCGACACGGAGCTGACGGCGTTAAAAAGCAATATGGAGCAGTCCCTTCAGGCCACCGGGAAAAATGTCTGGCTCTGCGTCATTGCAATGGTCTGCGTGCTCACCCCCGTGCTCTTTCTCTGTGCCGGCATGACCTCCGATCTGGAGCACTATAAGGCAAGGCTGGAAAAGGATCTGGAGGAAAAAAGCAATGAGCTGCTTGCGCACAACCGGAAGCTCATGGAAATGCAGGACAATACGATCATTGCGATGGCCAACCTGATCGAGAGCAGGGCCGGGGCACAGGGCCTGCATGTAAAACGGACCAGTGCCTATGTCAGGCTGATCGCAGAAAGGGCAAAGGCGAGAGGCCTTTACCGTGAGACGATAACGGATGACTATGTGGAGCTTCTGGTCAAGGCCGCCCCGCTTCACGACATCGGCAAGATCGCCGTTCCCGATCATATCCTGCAGAAGCCCGGCCGCCTCACCAAAGAGGAATTCGAAGTCATGAAAACCCATGCGCCGAAGGGCGGGGAGATCATTCTGGATGTGCTGGGAAATGTGGAGGAAA
>CAMOOZ010000248.1 GCA_946621895.1 uncultured Lachnospiraceae bacterium
CGATCCGAAGCTCATTCGCCAGCTCCTCCATTTTTCCCCGCAAAGGGCCGTCGCCCACCAGCAGAAGCCTTAGCTGGGGCAGCGCCTCGTGACATTTTGCGAAAACCCTCAGCAGAAATTCATGGTTCTTCGCATAATGAAACCGTCCCACATGACCGATCACCACGGCCTCCGGCGGCAGCATCAGCTCCCTTCTGAGCGTCCCCCTCACCTGGGCGTCAAAGGCAAAGCTTTCCGAATCGATCGCATTGGGAAGGATCTCCGCGTTTTTCGCTTCCTTGAAGCCTTCCCCGAACACCGCCTCTCCGGCAAGCGCCGAGCAGGCCAGGCAATAGTCCGCTTTTTTCAGCAGGCCCTTCCGCAGATGCTTCGTCAGGATTCCCTTCAGTCCCGGATCCACGCCGGCGGATCTGGCATGGGCGATGGTGATCTTTCCGGCCTTTTTCGCGATGGGCAGATAGATCCCTGCGGTGCTGGTCATATGACCATGGACGATATTGATCTCGGGATGCTCCGCCAGCAGGTGTTCCCAGGCCTTTTTATAGGCGCCGCCGTTTACCACGCGATAAGGGGGCACCCGAAACACCCTCCCCCCCAGCTTCGCGATCTCGATCTCAAAATGACAGTGCTTTCTGACATGGATGCAGAAATCAAACTGGATCAGCTTCTTATCCATCCGGCGGTACAGATCCATGACGCGGCTTTCCGCCCCGCCCAGGTCCAGTCCCCCAAGCACCTGCAGCACCCGGATCAATGGAAGCCTCTTTTCACCAGGCGTCTTTTCAGCCGGGCTTTGACCGTTTCCTGCAGATCTCCGCAGGCTCCCCGTTTCCGGGGCTTTCGCGCAAACCATGCGCTGTAAGGAAGAAGCTGCTCTGCATGTGAATCCAGAAGCCTTTCCATATCCGCTATTTCCCCATCCGTCATTTCATTTGTGTGCAATACAATAGTGGTCATTCCTTCTCTGGCAGGATCCAGGCTGTCCCGTTTTCGAAAGGAGATCGGGAAAAAAACCAGTCCTTCCCGTTCATAGGGTTCGGCTCCGAAGCCGTCCGTAACAAAGCGAAAGCCGGTATCCTTCAGCGCGCGGAGCGTTTCCCGGTCATAGCTGTGGGCAGGGGCCATGAAGACATCTGTTTCCACACCATACATGCGCAAAAGCGCCTTGCCTGTTTGCAGGCGGCTTTTCTGCTCTTCATAGGGATGTCCCGCGAATTCGGAAAAAAGATTCAGCGGAAAAAGTCCGCCCTTTTTCGTGTCATAAACATGATGCAGGCCATGCAGCGCCAGGGTATAACCAAGAGCCTTTTTCCGTTTCAGCATATCCGGAAAGTCCGGGTCCGGCTCTCCGCGGGAAAGCTTCCCGTCCTGATTCTCCGGCACCACGCCCAGAAGCGGAAAGGCCCCGGCCTTTTCCAGCAGCGCAGTGACCCTGCCGAAGTTTTCCCGGTCCATATCCGGGGTGATGTCATCCAGACGAAAGGTCAGCTTCAATCCGCCTCCCCGGCATCCGTTCCCAGATGCTCTTTGTACCAGTCCATGGCAAGCCGGATCCCCTTTGCGAAATCATAATCCGGCGAATAGTCAAAGGCCTTTCCCGCAGCCGAGATGTCCGCGTTCGAATGGCGGATGTCTCCCTTTCTGGGCGGTCCGAAAACCGGCTCCCTGCCTTTCCCCAACGCCTCGGAAAGCACCCGGAACACCTCAAGCAAGGTGGTCCTTCCGCCGGCTGCGATATTATAGGCCCTGCCCTCCGCTTCTTTTCCGGAAAGCGCGGCCTTCAGATTTCCTTCGATCACATTTTCCACATAGGTAAAATCCCTGGACTGGAGCCCGTCCCCGTTGATCACAGGCACTTCATCCCGCAAAAGGAGCCTGATCCATTTCGGGATCACCGCCGCATAGGGGCCCTCGGGATCCTGCCTTTTGCCGAAAACATTGAAATAGCGCAGGCCCACGCAGGGCAGCCCGTAAAGCGTATGATAAAGGCGGGCATATTCCTCGTCCGCCCGCTTGGTCAGCGCATAGGGGCTTAAGACCCTTCCTTCCTCCCCCTCCTTTTTCGGGAGCTTTTCCGCATCCCCGTACACGGAGGAGCTGGAGGCATAGACCAGCTTCTTCACGCCGGCCTTTAAGCCGGCCTCAAACACATTCAGTGTCCCCCGGATATTGATCTCCTCATACAAAAGCGGCATTTCGATGCTTCTGGGCACGCTCCCCCAGGCCGCCTGATGCAGGATATGATCTGCTCCCTCCGCCGCCTTTTCACAGGTTTCCCGGTCTCTGATATCCCCTTCGATCAGGGTAAACCGCGGATCTTCTTCAAAATCCTTCAGGTTTTCCCGTTTCCCGGTGGAAAAATTATCCAGGCATCTGACCCTTCCGCCAAGCTTAAGGATCGCCTCACAGAGGTTCGAGCCGATAAAGCCGGCGCCGCCCGTAACAAGAAAAAGTGTATTTTCCAATTTTATCGTCGAATATCCCATGTTCACCTTCCGCAGAAGAATAGAGGTTACGGTTCAGCGCACCGGCTGTGCGCTGAATTGTAACGAACAGAGGTTATGCCTGCCGCGCCTGCGGATCAGCCGCGATGGTAAAATGTCGGCGCAGCAGCAGAAATAACCCATAATAGAAAAAAGGCATGTTGTAAAACACATACCTCGCCCAGCATTCAATGATCAGTGAGGTGGAGCAGACCGTCCCGATGATCGAGGTCAGCACCATCAGCATATACCCTGCTTCCCTGAGCGCGATCCGTTTGAGGAGGAAGCGGCCCGTAAGCAGCAGGGAAAGACCATAAACCAATACAGTATACCAGTTCAGCACCGGATGCACAACCGCCACAGTCCGGATAAAGCCCACCGCGCAGATCTTCAGGTAAAGGGAAAACCAGGTGCCGAATTCCGAAAAGAGGAGGCTTTTAAACAGCGCCGCGCCGACTTCATCCGCTTTTATCCGGTAAAGGGCATAGTCGGAAATATCCGTCCCGTTTTCAGCGAGAAATTCCTGCGTAAGCGGCTCAAAGACCTCATAATTGATCCGGTCGTGGCAGGCCGCGTAGTGGGCCTCCCCGGGAATGATCCCCTCCGGCGCCAGGCTGATGTGCAGCTGTTTTTCCAGCGCAAGGGTCCGCATCCGCGTAAAGAGCGCCTTTAATCCCGGATCCTTTATGCTTTCCGCGGCCTCCTCCCCGGACAGATAGATCATGTTGCAGGCCATGTTTGCAGGACCCAGGGTTTTCCCGGTGAAATAACCGTTTACCAGATACTGCCAGGTCCCGCCGATCAGGGAATTCAGCACGAAAAACAGGGCGGCACCCGCAAGGGAAAGCGCCATTTCCTTTTTATCGCACAGCCCGCGCAAGGTATTATCACGGCTCACGCCGTGCGCGGGCTGGCGGAGGCGAGTAGGGGGCGACTTCGTCTTCCCTACTCGATGCTTCGGGAAAAACCGGACAAGAAGGACCAGCGCAGTCAGGATAAAGCAGACCATCATCTGTCCCCTGAACTGACACATGAGAAGGGCCAGAAGAAAGGCCCGGATCCCGTTTCTCCCTCTGTTTTCCGAAGAAAAGGCCAGCCGGGTCATCGGGATCATGTAAAGATAAAACAGGGAAAGGCAGATGCCCTCCGCCATGACCGTGTCCGTCAGCACCAGATGCGTGTTGGAGGCCAGGGGCGTGGCGAGATGCGGCAGAAGCAGCAGAAGGGCGCAGACCAGACCGGAGAACAGGCCGGGCTCAGCTTTCGCAGTGCCTGTCCGGACTTCCATCGCGGATGCCGCCGCAGCCTTCTGCGCCGGAATGCCGCCGGATGCGCAGCCGGCGGATGGCCTGTCCGCATCGGAACCAGGTTGCCCTGCGGCGGGCGCCCCGCGGAGCTTAAATCCG
Source organism: uncultured Lachnospiraceae bacterium (assembly GCA_946621895.1). The sequence continues at coordinate 3,890 of CAMOOZ010000248.1, forward strand.
GATAAGGCCGGATCCGGGCATAGATCCGCCGCAGCGGACGCGCAGGCGAAAACGGAAAAGGCCGCCAGCAGATTCTGGATCAGGGCGATAAAATGGATCCCGCCCTGCTCGCCGAAAAGCTCCAGGGAAACCCGGACAAACAGGGCATAGCCCGGCTCCCGGATCACGCTCAGGGAGTAATAGGAATACCAGTCCTCGCTGAAATGATGCTCTCCGAACAGAAAGGCCGCGGCAAAAAACAGGAGGGAAATGGCGGCAGGCACCGCCTTTTTTTTATTCTTCATCAGCGAATTTCACCACCACCACATCCTCGATCACCCGGATGGAGCCGTCATCGGGATAGCAGGACATCTCTTTTACCTCCGGAAGGGTCCGGTAATAGTATTCCGTGTCCCCGTCCACTCCCTTCGGATCAAAGCCAACCCATTCCTTCAGAAAATTTCTCCAGGCAAAATCATCCAGGGGAATGCTCCGTGCGCCCAGGCTCTCGAAATTATCCGTCACGGTCAGGTTCAGATCGGTCTTTTTCTCCGGATGAATATAACACACCGGATACTCATCCTTAAAACCCGGGGCAGAGATGATCCGCGTATATAATGCCGAATAATAGCTCTCCAGCCGTTTCTGGACGACAGAATTCATGTAATAGGTCTCTTCACACAGCCTGGCAAACCATATGCTCATGAGGAAAACCAGCAGAAAACCCAGCCTGGCCTGCCAGATCCCCCGAATGCTCTTTCCGGAGAGATATGGGACCAGCATATACCGGTGTGGCCACCAGCGCGCCGCAGGCAAGAAACAGCGGGAGTCTTTTTTTCAGGCCCAGCAGATCGGAGAGCATGCAGGCAGCCCAGGCGATGAAAAGCACCGAGCCCATGCCGTTCACGAAGGGATGCGCTCCGTTGCTGCCGAAGACCTCAAAGGTGACCCGTTCGATGATCCCAAGCATCCAGCGTCCGAGTCCATAGGTGTTCGCCATTCCCCAGAACATGGAGGAGACATTATCATACCAGCCGGTGGCATTGAAAAAGCAATAACCGTGGGCGGCAAAGCCCCAGATCGTACAGGCAGCCAGGATAAAGCCGTACCGTTTCCAGTCCGCGGCCCTGAACCCGGCATCCAGCGCCTTCAGGATTTTGTCTGTTCTTTCCATGCTTTGTCTCCATCTCATCTGTTCAATGCGGTATCGGTTCGCCTGGCCGCCATCCCCGGATGCATCACCATGGAGTGCAGCGCAGCTGTGGGGCCGTGCAGCGCTTCGGGGTCAAAGCCGCCAGTAGGCGTAATCCCCTTTGACCCGGTACTCTCCGAGAATGCCCTTTAAATCAAACAGCACCCTCCGGCTCCCGCTCTGCTCTCCCTGCGAAGGCTTAAAGAAGCCCGCAAGCTCTGTTTCCGAAAGCTGCTTAAACTGCTCATGCGCCACGGCAACGATCAGCGCGTCCAGCTCCTTTAACGCTTCCCGCGGCTTAAGCTCCACGCCGTAAAGACGCCCGGCCTCCGCCGCATCCGCCTGGGGATCGCAGACAAGCGGCGTGATGCCGTACTCCTGCAGCTCCCTGATGATATCCGCCACCTTGGAATTCCGCGTGTCCGGGCAGTTTTCCTTAAAGGTGATCCCCAAAATCCCCACCTTTGCGTCCTTTACCGGGATATTCTCCCTGATCATCGCCTTCACCAGGCTCTCCGCCACATATTTTCCCATGCCGTCATTGATCCGCCTGCCGGAAAGGATCACCTGGGAGTGATACCCCAGCTGCCCCGCCTTATAGGTCAGATAATAGGGATCCACACCGATGCAGTGGCCGCCCACAAGGCCCGGCTCAAAGGGAAGGAAATTCCATTTTGTTTTCGCCGCCTCCAGCACCTCTTTGGTGTCGATCCCCATCCGGTGGAAGATGATGGAAAGCTCATTCATAAAGGCGATATTGATGTCCCGCTGGCTGTTTTCGATGACCTTGGCGGCTTCGGCCGTGCGGATGGAAGAGGCCCTGAAGACCCCTGCCTTTGCCACCATGCCGTAGATCTCCGCCACCGTGTTTAAGGTCACCTCGTCCATGCCGGAAACGATCTTGACGATGCTGTCCAGCCTGTGTTCCTTATCCCCAGGGTTGATCCGTTCGGGGGAATAGCCCACCTTGAAATCCCGGCCGCAGGTCATGCCCGATTCCTTCTCCAGGATCGGGACGCAGATCTCCTCCGTGACCCCCGGATAGACCGTGGATTCATAGACCACCACGCTTCCCGGCGCCAGATGCCTGCCCAGAAGCCTCGTGGCGCTGATCACCGGGGAAAGATCCGGCGTATGATCCTCGTGAACGGGGGTCGGCACCGCCACGATATGAAAGCGGGCCTCTCTTAACGCCTCCGGATCCGCGGTAAAGTGAACCTTTGTCTCCCGGATCGTCTCGTCGCCCACCTCTCCCGTGGGATCCTTCCCCTCCTGATAGGCTTTGATCTTACCCGCATTGATGTCAAAGCCTACCACCTTCACGCCTTCCTTCGCAAAGGCGATGGCGATGGGCATCCCTACATAGCCCAGTCCCACCACGGAAAGGGCTTCCTTACCCTGTTTGAAAATCTCTGTCAGCTTCATGCTACGGCTTACCTCCATTCCTCCCGTCACTTCACAGCCTTTATTTCCCTCAGATAGCTTTCCACCACAAGCTTTCTGTCGAAATGCTCCTCCATATGCCTTCTCCCCGCAAGTCCCATGGCCTGCCGCTCCTCAAGGCTCAGATCAAGGTATTTCCTTACCGCCTCCTCCAGAGAGGACGCGTCGCCGGGTCTTACGAGAAAGCCGGAGACCCCGTCGAGCACCGTTTCCCGGCAGCCCGGATGATCCGTCGTGATCACGGCTCTGGCCGAGGCGGCCGCCTCAAGGCATACATTGCTCATTCCCTCTGAATAAAAGGAGGGATGGATCTGGCACTGGGCCTCCTTCAGCCAGGGTCTCGTGTCCGGCACCTTCCCGGGATACTCGATCACGCCCTGCGCCGAAAGCCGTTTTAAGCGCTCACTATAGTCCTCCTCGCAGGCGCCCAGCACGGTGAATTTGATTTTTTTGTTTTCTGCTTTGATTTTTTCCGCAACACTTAAAAATTCTTCGATCCCCTTTTCCCGCATCACTCTGGAAACAAACAGAAAGCCCGTTTTTTCCGGAAACGCCAGCGGGGAAAACCGCTCCAGGTTCACGCCGGAGCCCGGCAGGAGCCTGACCTGCCCCTTTTTCCCAAGCCCTTTTTTCAGCACGAATTCAAGGTTCATCCGATTCTGCACAAAGATCGCGGAGGCGGCCTTCAGGCCCCGTTTCAACAAAAATGCGGCGGCCGCTCCGATCAGGCCTCCGCTCTCCAGTGCGCTCCCCAGCCCCGTGATATTTGCGAGATATGGGATCCCCGCTCTCCTGCAGGCAAGCCCGCCATATGCATTGGGCTTGATCGTATAGGTGAGGACGAGAAAGGGCTTTTCCGTTTTCAGCAATTTTCTGTATTCCCGGTAAAGTGCCAGATCCTTTAACGGGTTCATCCCCCTGCGTTCAAACGGCGTAAGGATCACCCGGCAGCCAAGACGCTCAAGACGCTCCTTTTCCTCTGTTTCCGGAAGGGAAGCCGAAACGGTATAGCCCTCCCTGAGGAGCGCAAGGATAAGCTCTCCCCTGAATTCATACAGGCCCGAGGAGGAATTGGCAAGGATCAAGATCCTTTTCTTTTCAGGCATCGCCTTTATCTTCCCTGATCCGCCTGATCATCACATCGGAATACTTCATCATCGAGACGCCTTCCTCGTACTTTCCGATCTCCACCGGATTATCCATTTCCAGAAGATTGTTTAAGATCAGCTCCGGGAAATTCACGCCGCAGGCATACGCATGGGGATAGCCTCCGCCGAAGCGGGGATTGATCTCGGAAAACACATATTCCCCGTCCCGCTCGAAAAGGTCCAGATCGATCATTCCCCGAAAGCCTGCCCGTTCCGCGATGTCCGCCACCATGTCAAACAGCTTTTTATCCTTAAAGGAAACAGATTTGTCCGTCTCCCCGGCGCGCATCTTCAGCTTCCTTTTCGCGAAGATGGAGACGCATTTTCCGGAAAGCATGTCCACATAGGCGTCCACGCCGATCTCCTGTCCCTGCATATATTCCTGGATCAGCAGGTTGTCATACCGGTGCAGCAGGACATCCACCTCCTCGATGGAATATGCGAGATTTATGCCAAGGCTTGCGCTGCCGTCCTCCGGCTTTACGAAAACGGGAAAGTTGATCCTGCCCGCCACCCTGGCGCTCTGGAAAAGGATCCTGGAGGTAAAGCTTTGCACCACGGGATAGCCCATTTCCTCCACGCGCTTTAGCATCCGGGACTTATGCAGACAGTCTTCCACCAGTTCATACGGCGAAACGATCGGGGTTGTTCCCAGCTCCAG
>CAMOOZ010000249.1 GCA_946621895.1 uncultured Lachnospiraceae bacterium
ATGATGATGAGCGCCAGACCGGAGCCTTTTCCTTTGTTGTTCATAGGCTTCCTTTAAAACTATAGCTTAAATAATACAAAATCATATCCATAACCATTATAAGCCAAGTCCCTCCACTTACCTTTCTCCGATTGTTTTTGCATATGTCCATACTCGAATCAGATGATCAATATCATGTTAAATTCATCGTTCCTGCGGCCAGGTGCTGTCGGGCCAGTCTTCCCCGCCGGACAGGTTTTCGTAGGTGTCGATCACGACCTGTGTATTGTCATCGATGTTCTGCATGACATATTTCATATGATCCTCGGGAATGGCAACGCAGCCTCCGGTAAACGGTTTTGCCGGCCCAAGGCAATGCAGGAAAATGGCGGAACCCAGTCCGGGCGTCCCTTCCTCATTGTAACTGATATTCAGGCAGTACTGATAATGGTAGGGATAATCGATGATATGTTCGGAATCTCCGCTTTCAAGATCCAGTTCGGGGACATCCTTAAGGTTTACCAGTTCATTGTAATGGAATCCTTCTCTCGGATCTCCTGACCAGTAGGTATTTTCATCCACCTTGACATATGGGATCGCGCAGCCCGGATCATCGGCAATGCCAAATGCTCTGTTGAACCTGTATACACCGGTCGGTGTCTTCGCGTCGCCTTCCTTGGTCTTGTTCAGACCGTTCTTTCCGATAAAACCCGGCGTTGTCATCACCATATGCCAGGAACCGTCCTGCTGTTTCTCATGGAGCGATACCCACGCATCGGTGGCATTCTCGTCAAATGCAGCCACGACCAGCATCTGTGCTGCCGTCTCAGCCGCATCGAGCTTCCCAATCCATTCCGGTGACGCTGTGTCGATTCCCGCATATTCCGCCTGTGCTTCTGCGGCCACCCCGGCCACCGTTTCTTCCTTCGGCACGGCAGCGCAGCCGAAGAGACATCCCATGAGCAGTATCGCGGCCATGGCCGGTATCATCTTCTTCATTTTCATCATTTTCTCCTTTTTACGTATGAAATGAGTTTTGTAAAGTATCATAACACATTTTTTTTAAACAGATAAAGCCGATAAACAAAACTGTGCTGCGTGGAGAATTGGCTACAAAACAGAGTCGGGCCCTTATCCTTATCTTCCGTACTATGAAGGATTATATTGTAGAGACACAGGGGCTTGTCGCGCAAAGGGATGTATTGCGTCTGTCCTTGCAGACAAATGAGAATACGGAGGCGATACGCAAGCTGCAGTCCTGGCTGGGAGAGCAGCAAAAAGCGGTGGCGGGTCAGCAGGCGCTGCTTCTGGCAAATGACGATCTACTGGCTGATCTCTTTTCCATTTTATCCTGACGCAGTGTTTATGCTGTGTACAGGAATGGCAAAGCGCATAACATAATCCTCCGGTGAGATGCCCATGTTGACATAGGGCGCGATGACAGCTTCACATCGCAGCTCATCACTTACAGGCCGCAGATTTAATTCCGTGATCTTTTTCCATAGAAGCTCCCTTTCTGCGTCCATTTCATTTTTTCCTTCAAACGAGCCATATCTCAGCATTGAAAAGGCGTGACAGCCGGGGATCATTTCGATGTCATTCATGCCTGAAGCCATCTGTTTATTCTTCTGGTCCGCCTCGATCGGGAGGCACAGCTTTACATGGTAGGGATTTGCCGGATCTCCGGATGTTCTGGTCCTTGTATCATAGCGGATCGTGAATATATTCTGTGTGACGGATGGAGTGAGGCCCCTTGCAATGATCTCGACCGAGCCATTGTAGGCAAAGGTCAGTATGTCGTCCGGGCGGGAAAAATCACCTTCCTTTACCAGACAGAGCATCGGTTCATAGTCATGGAAAGAAAAGCTTTGATGATGTTCTTTTTCCAGTCTCAGGGATAGAAGTTCAATGTCATGATCCAGCATTTTCCGGCGGTTTCGCATGGACGCAAGACTATCCCTGAGCTTCTGCTCTTCCATGGCGGAACAATAATGAATGATCTCCGTCTGGGAGAGCCCGACGAGACGCAGCCTCCTGTATTCCAATAGCTTATGAATGTTGAAGGTATCGTAATAGCGATAACCGGTATGCTGACTGACCGTATGCGGTATGAGAAAACCCTCCTTTTCCAGTCGGATGATCATTGTTCGGGAAATACCGGTGGCTTTGGCTGCCTGTTTGATCGTGAAAAGATCTCCGCGGATTCCCGGATCCCTGTACATTTCTTTCACTGCATTTTCTTCACTTCTCATAAGAGTTGTCTTTAGATTTCCCTGAAGGCCTCCAGCATCCGGTAAGCGGGATAATATTTTTTTTCAAAGCGTCCTTCAAAATATGTCCTGATACCCTTCCCTGCATCCACATAATAATAGGTCGCATCGGCAAATTTTTCGTTTCCCATTATACGGTCGAAATAAAAGCCGGCGAGCTTCATCAGATATGCTCCGGGATTCTTTCCGGCGCTGATATAGTCCAGAAAGAGATCATTCTCCCCGTAATCGGAGCAAAGAAGTACAGCGAGCGCCTCCCCCTTTTTATTGAAGCACGCCATGGAAAGCTCCTGGGACAGCGGTCCCTTCAGAAGTCCCTCCATCCCGGGCTCATTTTCCTGCAGAAAGCGTCTGACGGCGTTCTTTTTTAAAGAAGACATTTCTCCGTAGGTCTCGCACCCTGCAGGACTCCCCATATTGATCTGCGTGCTCGACCAGTCCTCCCGCAGCGCCCTGACGGGGATTCCGTAGACATCCTCCTCGGGGACAAACCCAAAGCCCATTGCCTGAAAAAACGCGATGGCGTCTGTCTGTGTACTCATCAGGCCGGCCCTCAGGATCTGTTCCCGGCCGGCATAGTCCTTAAGGATCTGTTCCAAAAGGCTTTTGCCGATCCCCATCCCGCGGTACGCTTCTTCCACATTGATGCAGCCAAGGGTCACGGTGTCCATATCCGAATAGATTAGCGCCGCGCCCAGCGGAGTGTCTCCTTCGGAAATCCCGTAGACGATTCCGTCCCCGGAAAACGAGGTATTCCCCATCAGCAGAGGTTTGAAGATACCTGCTTTGTTTTCCGGAAACGATTCAGTCTTCCTTTTCGACGATCTCTCCATCCACAACCTCCAATTCCCCCAGTTCCTCCAGGAAATCCCTGTGGTACGCCAGCTCTTCCTCGTCCTGGCAGCCCATGAAGTAGATTTTATCGATGTCCTCATGCATAAAGAAGTACATCTCGTCTCCCATCAGCAGACCGTCAGGATGAAGCACTCCCGCATAATCATAGATCGTATCGTCCTCATTGCCCAGCACCAGACGCCCTATGATCATCAGCTTTCGCTCCGCTTCCTTTAATAAAACCACAGACCCGTTGGGCAACAGATAATCATACATGTTTTCTAACCTCCGTTTTATCTTCGATCACAACTCCGATTCACGCCGCCATCTGTTTCAGTCTTGTCAGGGTCTCCACATATCCCCTGTTTTTCTGCAGGCTCTGATAGGCTTTGGTTCCTTCCGCCCTGGATGCCGGATCAAGCTTCATCAGCCTGTCTATGGCCGGCTGGTAAACGGTCCTGACCTCCTGCTCCAGCATGGCGATCTCTTTTTCCGCCTCCGGTGAATGCTTTTCGATCAGAGTATTGATATAGCGGATTCGTTTATCCGTCAGCGCCTCCTGGTTGACCCTCTTATTGCTGCGGTTTCTCTGGCGCTGCAGCTTCAGAACGGCGGACTGGCTCTTATCCACGGTCAGCTCAAAGCCTGCGCCGATGCCCAGAGAGGCCCCTGCGGACAGCTTGAACTGATCCTTTGTTTTACTGACCTTAAAATTTGCGGAAACGCCCACATTGGCTTTGGCCGTTATCGTGACCTTTCTTCCAAACAGCATGAAGCCCGCAGAAGCTTTGGCTTCCGCCAGAATGGCCCCCGCATGCAGATCGAGGTTTAACCCCTCCTTGCTCAGCGTTGCATTGGCCTTCGCATTGGCCACAAAGGCCTGGAAGTCCGCCCTGGCATGGACTCCATGCTTCCCGCTCTTTGATTTACGCTCTGCCTTGGCTCTGGCCTTGAACAGCTCCGCGCCTGCCTCCGCATTCAATGTAAGCTTCTTGTCTGCAACCGAGGCTCCTGCAGAAGCCCTGCAGGTTCCCACTTTGACATTGGCTGCCTGGACGCCCCTTGCGCTCTCATGCCTGGCGCTCACCTTTGCCGCTCTTGCCCCCGCGGAGGCGCTTACCTTTCCCTTTGCTCTCGCATGGGTGTGCTCCGTGATCCCGATCTCACCCTTTTTCGTATTCTTTTCGTCCATGCGATGAATCTGTTCAGCCACTTTCTTTCCGGTGGAAACCTGATGCCTGACCTTCTGGGCCTCCAGGCCCCTGAGTTCTGACAGGATGGAATAATATTCCGCAAGCTTCGGATTTTTTTCCACATTGTCAAGCCTTGCGCTATCCAATGCCTTAGTACCCTGCTTCAGCAGATCCTCTTTTTTTAACAGGGCATAATAAGGATTTGCCACCAGCTTCATCTTCAGATCCACCAGCTTACGGTGGGAGTTCACCCAGCTCAGATAATAGGGAAGATCCTCCTGGGGACCCAGGGTGCTGCCTTCTTTATACTGATCATAGATCATTGCCGGAAGCCCCTGCGCAGTCTTCAGCATTTCCGCCAGGTTTTCCAGATTTCTGACAATAATAGGGTACTTATCCACAAGATCCCTGCTGGTGGTCCAGGCAGCGATCTCATCGAAATTCGTTTGCCCGAGCCTGGTCATCATCATATCCAGATCCTGGGGGATCTGCTCCCTGTCCACCGCCTCCCGCTGCTCTTCGGTCAGATTCCCGTCAAGCACCTGCCTGGCTTCCCGGCTGAGCTTCTGCTTGGAGCCGAAATACCTGCGTTTTTCCCCGGCTTTAAACCTGGCGACCCGGACAGCTTTTAAGGCATCCTTCGCGAGCGGCTTAAGCATCTCCTGGCGATGATCAAAGAGGCCGCCTTCCTCCATCCGGGAATATTGATCTGCTGTAAGCCCTATGCCCGCCTGATGCCTTTGCCTCTGTCGCCTTCCCAGGGCTTCCTCCTGCCCTGGCGCATGGACCTCGTTAAGCTGCAGCACAGCCGATTCATAGATCTCGTTGTTTTCCTGTTGAGCCATAAAAGTCTCCTCAAGCGAAATGATAAAAACCTATATACTTTTTGAGTATAACATGACACAGCAGTGACGGGTCAAGCGGCTTTTTGATCATTCAAATTCATTGCAGAAAAGCCGTTACTA
>CAMOOZ010000250.1 GCA_946621895.1 uncultured Lachnospiraceae bacterium
GATCCATGAGGACATCACCTATGGGGATATCCATGAGAGTAAAGATAATCTGTGGAATTTCCTCTTTTTCACGGGCTATATGCGGAAGGTGTCCGAAAGAAGGGAAGGGGATGATATCTATCTGACGATGCGCATCCCGAATGCCGAGGTGAAAAGCATTTACAGAAATCAGATCCGTACATGGTTTGACAAGGTTGTCAGATCATCAGACAGGAAGGAGCTGTATCAGGCGGTTCTCAAAAAGGATGCGGATGTGCTGTCGCGTATGCTGACCGGGATGCTGAAAAGATCGATCAGCACCTTTGACAGTTCGGAGAGCTTCTATCACGGCTATCTGCTCTCCATGCTTGTCGGCACGCCCGACTATACGACAAGGTCAAACAGAGAGGTGGGAGATGGGAGACCTGATATTATCTTGTATCCCCTGAATCCCAGGGATCCGGCCTATCTCTTCGAGCTGAAGGTACGAAAGAAATTCAATGAAATGGATGACGGCATACAGGAAGCCTTTGCGCAGATCAGGGATAAGCAGTACGAGGAGGGAATCCTCGAGGACGGCTATGCGGGCGTGATCTCCTATGGGGTATGCTTCTGCAAAAAAAGCTGCATTGTGGAGCTGTATGGCCGGAACAGCGATTGAAGCGTTTTGTGAATGGGGTGCTGAACAGATACTATAGTTTCAGAGAATATACGATCCTGGATGCCGGACCGCTGGCGGAGTTCATCGGTTTTACGGGGGAGGAGGTACAAAGCCTCTGCGAGGAGTATGCCATGGACTTTGCGGAATGCCGCAGATGGTATGACGGCTACACCCAGAGAGGAATTGAGCTCTATAATCCGGAATCCGTCGTCGTGAGCATGGAAAAGCAGGAGTATGGCAGCTACTGGGGGCAAACCTCCAGCTACGAAGTGATCGCCGACCGGATCAGGGATAATTTCGCGGGAACAAAGGACGCTAAAAGCAGGATGACTATATTTTTCCGGAATAGGGAGCGATGTTTTGTATAAGTTTTCCGATTGACAATCGCACGGATTTTGTTCGATAATTGCAGCATAAGGCAAAGGCGTCTGGGAATATCCCGGGTGCCTTCTTTTTTTGCGCGGCAATGAGGCTGTGGGAGATTTCGGTCTTCGGCGGCCTCTTTCTTTTGATCGCATGGCCGCGCAAAGGAAATTTGCGGCGATGCTGCAGCGCGGCCAGCGGGCGGACAGGGTGCGACTGCGTCTTCCCTGCCCGAATTGGACGGCCGCGCGGATTAGTTTGCGGCATGCCGCAGCAAAAGGAGAGGAGGAGGAAAATGAGTGCTGAGATGATGGAGTATGTGAGCAGTGAAGTGTACGGGGTCTGGTTTCTGATCGGCGCCGCGTTGGTGTTCTGGATGCAGGCGGGCTTCGCGATGTGTGAAACCGGCTTTTCCAGGGCAAAGAACGCGGGGAATATCCTGATGAAGAACCTGATGGATTTCTGCATCGGAACAGTAATGTTTATCTTTCTGGGCTTCGGCCTGTTTTTAGGGGAGGATGCTCTGGGCGGATTTCTCGGGCTTCCGAATTTTGATATTTTTACGAATTACGCGGCTTTTGACTGGTCCAATTTTGTTTTCAATCTGGTTTTCTGCGCCACCACGGCCACCATTGTTTCCGGGGCGATGGCGGAACGGACGAGATTCATATCCTACTGCGTTTACTCCGCGGTGATCTCCGCCGTTATCTATCCCATCGAAGCGCACTGGACCTGGGGCGGGGGCTGGCTTGCGCAGATGGGCTTTCATGATTTCGCGGGCTCCAACTGCATCCATATGGTGGGCGGCATCTGCGCGCTGGTGGGCGCGGCGATGCTCGGACCCCGCATCGGCAAGTATGAACGGGATGAAAACGGAAAAATCGTTAAGGTAAACGCGTTTCCCGGGCATAATATCCCCATCGCGGCTCTTGGCGTGTTCATCCTCTGGCTTGGCTGGTATGGCTTTAACGGCGCTGCCGCAACCACGGTGGGCCAGCTGGGTTCGATTTTTGTCACCACCACCATCGCCCCCTCTGTGGCCACGGTCGTCTGCATGATCTTCACCTGGATAAAGTACGGGAAACCGGATGTGTCCATGTGCCTAAACGCTTCTTTGGCGGGGCTTGTGGCGATCACCGCCCCCTGCGATGTGGTGGATGTCCCGGGTTCCATGGTGATCGGCACTGTTTCCGGGCTGCTGGTGGTATTCGGGGTATGGTTTTTTGATTATGTGGCCCGGGTGGATGATCCGGTGGGCGCCTGCGCGGTGCACCTCGTAAACGGTATTTGGGGAACACTTGCCGTCGGGCTTTTCGCTACGGATTCCACCCCCACCTATTCCCTGGCGGACGCGGCAGGGGAAAAGCTCCTCGGCCTGTTTTACGGCGGCGGATTTAAGCTTCTTGGCATCCAGTTTCTTGGCATGGGCGCAACGATTCTCTGGACGCTTGTGACGATCCTGATCACCTTTACGATCATCAAAAAGACCCTTGGCTTAAGGGCCTCCGCCGAGGAGGAGATCGAAGGACTGGATATCACGGAGCACGGTCTTCCGAGCGCCTATTCCGGTTTCGCGATCCAGGATATGACGGGAACGGTCATGGGCGTAAACGACAATACGGATCTCGGGGAGGGCTATTATGAAAAGGCCTCCGAGGTACAGAAAAACGCGGCCGTGCAGGTAATAAAGGAAACAACCATTCCCGCGGAGGGCTCTGCCACCTTCGACACCGGAATGCACAAGGTTTCGATCATTGCGAAGCTCGCCAGATTTGACGCGTTAAAGAAGGCGCTGAATGAGCTTGGGGTCACCGGAATGACGGTAACACAGGTGATGGGCTGCGGGATCCAGAAGGGAGCCGGAGAATTCTACAGGGGCGTGGAGCTGGACGCGACATTGCTTCCGAAGATCAAGCTGGAGGTGATCGTCAGCAAGATCCCGGTGGACTCCGTTATCGAAGCGGCCAGAAAAGCGCTTTATACCGGCCATATCGGGGATGGGAAGATTTTCGTTTACAATGTGATGCGTGTGGTGAAGATCCGGACCGGCGAGGAGGATTACGCGGCGTTGCAGGATGTGGAATAATAGCTCCGGCCCTTTAATGAAACAGGAATTGCACGGTCTTCCGGTCTCCTTGCATTCAATCCGCAAATATAGTAGAGTGATTGGCGGTTTTGAATCAAAAAAGCTTTACAAAAGGAGATAAATTATATGAAGAGAAGCGGAAGAATACCGGCGATTTTGCTGGCAGGTGTATTGGCGGTTTGCGGAGCGCTGGAGTACGGGTCCGCGGTTCGTGCGGAAGCGGGTGAAGCCGGCCTGCGGGCCGGGACCGCCGCGGAGACGGCTGCGGAATGGAGTGAGCCGTCAGAAGAGGGGGAGACAACCGCGCAGGTCAGGTCAGAAACGGAAGAGAGGACAACCGCGCAGACCGGATCAGGCGCAGTGTCCGGGACGGCTGACGCTGAGGAAGTGGTCGCTGTGGCGGACAGCTCCTCCGAAGAGGAGGAGGTGATCGCCGCGGAGCCCGGGTCAGAGGCCGCGGCGGACAGTGTTTCCGAAGGGGAAAGCTATGCCGGCGTGCTCTATGAAGCCGCGGACCCTGATGCGGACGCGGAGGAGCCGGCTTCCGCCTTCCGTTATGGGGATGCAGAGGTGGCGACCGCAGCCGGCGTGACGCAGGAAATGTGCGCCGCCGAATACTGGTATGACAAAAGCGCGGCCTCCGGCATAACGAGCGGGGAGGAGCTGATCACCATTGATGAGATCAAAAAGCTGAATGCGCAGACCCTTCAGAACGAAGAGGCAAACATGTATGACCTCACGAAGCTGGAGGGCACCTACAACGCGGATGAACGCAGGAAAAGCCTTGCTGCAGGCACGACCACTACGCGGACGGTCCTGTTCGCAGACGGGGAGGCGGTAGATCCGGCGGCATATTATCAGACAATTGCCGACGCGATACTGGAGAGCGGCTATACGGGGGAGGAGAAGGCGCTTCAGTATGCTGTTGCGTCAAAACGGACGACGGTCCGAAATATCCCGGTGGATGCGTATATCGGTTATTCCGCCACGGATTCGGATGATGAGAAGATCCTTTCCGCCCTGTGCGTGGGGGAGGCTTTCGTGATCGGCCAGATGGCGAGGGTTGACGGAAAGGATTATTACTGGGGCTATTCCGATGTCTGCACGGGCTGGGTGGATGCCGCGGATCTGGCGATCTGCGTGGATAAGGAGGAATGGCTTGAGGCCTGGCAGGTGGAGCCGGGAGAGGATGATTTTCTTGTGGTGACCCAGAACCAGATCACGCTGGAGCCCTCCCTTTCCAGGCCGGAGCTTTCCGAGGTGAAGCTGACCTTCGCCACGATCTTAAAGACCGTGCCAAAGGAGGATTATCCTGTTTCCATTGGGGAAAGAGGTCCGTGGTACAACTATGTGGTGTATCTGCCGGTAAGGGACGCGGAGGGGAAATATCACAGAACGATCGCCCTGATCTCTAAACATTATGAGGTGAGCGCCGGATTCCTCAAAATGACGCAGGAGGAGATCCTGCGGGTGGCCTTTAATAATCTCGGCGACCGCTATGGCTGGGGCGGCATGCTGGATTCCATGGACTGCTCGCTCTTTACGAGGGCGGTGTATCGCTGCTTCGGGCTGAATCTTCCGCGAAACACCACCTGGCAGCAGAAGGTTCCGGGCAGAAGGATCAGCCTGGAGGAGCTTAGCGATGAGGAAAAGCAGGAGGCGATCAGGAAGATGCCCGCGGGGACGCTGCTTTTCTTTCCCGGCCATCTGATGCTTTATACGGGATATGCCGCCCCGGATGGCGGGGAGGAGTTTGTCTATGTGATCTCCGATACGGGGTCGCTTCGCGACAGCACGGAGGAGGCGGAGCTGCGCAGCATGTATTCCATCATTTTGAATCCGCTTACTGTACGAAGGGGAAACGGAAGCACCTGGCTGAGCAACCTTACGGCAGCGGTCCTGCCCATCTCGGCGGCGCGCTTTGCTTTTGTGTCGGAGAATATTGCGGATAAAAAGGGGCCCGCGGCGGAAGGGCAGACCTACGCCTCCTCCGCGGATACGCTTCCTCTGGAAACCTTCCTCGGCACCGCGCAGAATATGTATATCAGCTTTTATCAGGCGGCGGATTCCGGAGCAGTCTCGCTTCGCGCCACAGTGCTGAAGGGAAGCGTGCTCACTACGAAAATGCCCGTAAACGAGGTGCGCTGCGAGAAACAGACGGCATCCTTTAAGCTTGGGAAAACAAACGGTCTCGCCACGGTGACGCTGAAGAAATCCGGAAGGGTTTCCTTTGTGATGAAAACCGGGGAGACCTTCGATGTGGATTTCACGGTGGAGACCCCGGCCGCGCAGAATGCCGCCGTCAAAAAGCTGGTGGCGGCCGCTCCGGCCGGCGGAACGGTTTCGCTGGGAATAAAGGAGCTTTTCGGCACGCAGCTGGATGGCGGGACATTGCGCATCCTGTCCCAGAAAAAGGGAAGCGCCAGGCTTGAGGGAAAGCAGCTGGTGCTGACGAAGCCGAAGGAGGGGAGTGATACCGTGAAGCTCAGATATGCCTATCTGAATAAATCCTGGTCTATGACGATCACGGTGAAATAAGATATAGGAAACGAATTAAGTGCTTGCACTTTAATTCGTAAATGCATTTTCTAAATGCGTTTACGATAGCTTTTTAGGCAATTCAGCCCTGCAGTCACGCAGCA
>CAMOOZ010000251.1 GCA_946621895.1 uncultured Lachnospiraceae bacterium
TAAGGTGGTCAGGGAAACAGGACTGGCGGAAGCGGCGAATACCCTTACTGCCACGATCAGCATGCATGATAAGGCTCAGCAGCGGGTGATGGACAGGGGACTTGCGAAATCCATCTCCTCCGATATGCAAAAAAGGAGAGAGGAAAGCGATCAGACATTCCAAAAACGATATGCTGAGGAGGGCAAATATGCAAAGCTTCCCTATGATCATGACAGGAATTATTGGGGGGGAGCCCACATTGGGGAGGTGAAGGCTCTGATCTCAAAAAATCCGGAGGCTTATTTATTATTCGGACCGGAGATCGAGCATATCTATTCCAGGCTCTATGCCTCCGAACGGCTGGCGGGAGAGCTGGCGGCAAAGCAGGCTGTTTTAAGAAAAAAACTGGAGGAAGCAGATAAAGATCCGAAGAAGTCCGTCTTTACCTACGAGACAGCCAATCAAAGCGCTGCTTTCCTGAATGAATATATGGCAAAGGATATCCGGATCCTTGCTGAACAGGAAGTAAAAGAGATCAGCACAAAGCTGGAATTTCTGGAGGAAAACAGCAGGCTTTGCGAGGAAGCCATTAAGTATTTCTTAAAATCCCCCGCCGAACAGAGAAAGCTTACCGAGGAAAGGCGAACGCAGCTGAGAAAATTCCTGGGGAAGGAAAATCTTTCCCATATGTTCAATGTCACGAAGATCGATCATTATGGAGAGATCATGGAGGATGCCATCGCTGAGATGAGGGTGGAGATTCGCCGGAAGGATGCTATCCATAAGGAGGAGCTTGCGGAAAGACCGATCGAAGATAAAGACATTCCCATCGATCAGCGCGCTTTCCGGATCGCGGAGATCAGGAGAAGGGGAAAGCATAATCATAATCTGCAGCAGGGACGATTTGCGAACATCGAGAAGGGACGCCAGATCGATACGCAGACCTTTCTGGAAGAGATCATGAACACCTCCCAGTTTAATTTTAAGAATGCCGAGATTCCCGCGGACACCGTGGACGAGGCCACGGAAAGCATGGGGATCCTGCAGATCGAGGATGTGACCCGAAGCATCATGAACGGGACCCATTTATTCCTGAATCAGAAAACGATGAACGACCCCGGTGTCATGCAGATCTATCTGGAGGGCATGAAGGCAAAAAAGCTGGTCCCGGCGGACATGGGCGTGGACTATTTTTGTGCCATGATACAGACCAGGATACGGATGCTGAATCAGCATTACAACTATCACATGGCTCTCCGTCAGATCCAGATGGATACGAATTACGCCTACTTTGATCTGAAGCGCCTGTCCAATCTGACAGATGATGAATTAAAGGCGTATCTGGACATCCTGAAGAAAAAGACCGGGGAAAAAGAGAAGCATTATAACAAGCTGTACGATGCCGGAAAAAAGGACGGTGCAAAGAAGCCGGGCACTGAGGATGCCCTGAACGAGTATCTGGCTTCAAAGGAAATCTATGATCTTTCCGTCAGATATGCCGCTGCCAGGAAAAATGCGGGGAAATATGTCACCTTCGATGAGGAGGCCATATCCCATGAATCCCGGAAGCTGTGGAGATCCCGTAAGGTGAAGAAGCTGCAAAAGGAGGAGTTTTTCCTGGCGGACGAGCGGTATCTTGAGTTTAAGGAGATCATGGAGGATCCCGGGAATGCCGTGGCGCTGAATGGCCGCATGGTGCCGAAGGAATTTGAGAAGGAGCGGGAAGACAGCGATAAGATCAGGGATGAACAGAAGACCAAAGATTATCTGCTGATCGGCGTCCAGAAGCTGATGAGCATTAAGCTGGACGACACCATGATCGCTAATTTAAGAGATGTAAACAATACGGATAAAGATCTGGAAAGGGATGTTCTGATCCGCCTGGTGTCTGACTGGAATACGATCAGGAATATGGACTGGATCCTGTCGGGTTCGGAGGAAAATGATTCAAAGGTGAATATCGACATGCGGGAGATGCTGAATGCTCCCGATCAGGCCGAAAACCGGGCGCAGATCCGAAGAAAGCTTTTGGCCCTGCAGCCCTACCGGGACGCCATCGGCGCGTATCTGAAGACCATGAACTATGGGGCCACCGGCTTCCGTACGCGATATGCCGAAAAAAGTCTTGATACCGACGAGAAAAAAGCCGGTGCTAAAGCAGAGTTTTTAAATCGCAAAAAGAGTCTGAACAAATCCTTAAAGAAGCTCGAGCAATCCATTGGGGAGTATAAGGAAGAAGAGCTGGAGAAAAAGATCGCCGACACATCCAAAAAGGTGCTGGAGGATCTTTATGCCAAAGGGGAGAAGCTGTCCGTGAACGATCTGGCCGGGTGGCATAAGCTGCTTTCCTCCATGGCGAAAAAGGGCTTCTTTGAGGAGGATGAGGATCAGATGTGGTATCGGCTGAGTGTCCAGGAGCTTTTGGACAGATGGCCTTACAGCTTCGAGTCCTTTGTGACGGAGCGGGTCAGACAGGATACCGGAAAGGCGGTTGAGACAGCGCTGAAAAACCTCCTGGGGAAAAAGGGCGCGGGCCAGATCCTGGATACTTCACAGCAGAAAAAGGAGGAGGAAAAACAACTGGTTGACCCGGTCCATGCCGGTGAGATCTCCATGTACATCAGCGAGCGGGAAACCGGCATGAGCAATGTGCTGTCGGAAAATGACAGAAAGGAGCTGGACCGTGCGCTTACCGTCAATCACTATGATGCCCGCTTCTTTAAATACATTATGCGGCCGGTAAAGGTGAGTGTGGCAGGGCAGCCCGCCACCGAAGCAGACCAGAAGAACAGGGAACGCAATACATCCCTGGCAAAGGATTTCCGCGCCTTTTGCGCGGATCCGAAATCGGCGGAGGCCGGTTACTGGTGTGAGGATGTGGTCACTTACGGGGTGATCCCGTTCAGGAAGCTTAACCTTACGCCGGATATGCTGGAGGAGAGCTTCATCCGGGAAAACTTTGCCAAACTCTATGATATGACCAGGACAATCCTGTTCATGAAAGAGCTGTATAAAAACGGCTTCTTTAATGAGGAGAAAATGAGATCGCATGTCCAGGATGCTGATCTTCAGAAGCTGGAGGCTGCCTTTGGAACAGGGAAAAATTCCTATTACGAGAAATTCTGCCTGCTGATCGATGCCTACGCCAGAAAGAATCTGGTTGGTGAAGACGGCAGGATCGATCTGGGCCTTTCCAATGAACAGCTTCAGGGCGAGCATAAAAAAGAGAAGAAAAATCAGGAAGACCGTCTGGAGGCGGCAATGGCGGCTGCCAAAAAGAGGGCGGAAGAATTTGAACAGCTGAAGAATGAAGTGCTGGTTGAGCTGGATAGAGAGAAGGTCGCGAAGAATGTGGCAAAGGCCGATGCGGTAAGCAATCTGGGGGCCGCAGTGAAGATCGGTTCCGCGGATAAGCTGGTAAAGGTGTCGGGCAGGATAGAAGGCGGCGGCAGAATCACAGACTTTACGCTGCTGGTAGCGAATCAGAATCTTGACCGGTTAGTGGAAGTACGTGACACGGCGCAAAAGGAATGTAACGTGGCGCAGCGGGAAGCAGAAGAGGCGGAGACGAAGGTGGCCGAGTATAAGAAAAACAACCAGGCCGTTCCGATGGAGCTGCAGAATGATCTGGAGATGAAACAGGTAAAATTCCAGGGATTGCTTACCTATGTCAAGGAATCCGAGAGTAACATCAACGATTA
>CAMOOZ010000252.1 GCA_946621895.1 uncultured Lachnospiraceae bacterium
CCCTGGTTTTATTTTTCCGAGGCGCTTCCGCAGGGCACCATGGCATTTCTGGAATATGCTTATCTGGTCAAAAAGGTTGTCTTTCCCATAGAATATCTTCCGGTGGTCAAGGTGCTGGGCGCCAGCGTCATACATGGCTTTTTTGTGCTGGTGCTGATTATCATCGCGGCGCTTTTCGGTTATCCGCCCACACTTCCGGTGCTGCAGCTGATTTATTATTCCTTTGCGCTGTTTATGCTTGTACTGGGTCTTTCCTATGCCACCTCTGCAATCGTAATCTTCTTTCGGGATCTTTCGCAGATCATTTCGATTCTTCTTCAGATCGGGATGTGGGCGACACCCATCCTCTGGGATCTGAATATCCTGTCGGCACAATGGCGATTTGTTTTTTCGCTGAATCCGCTGACCTATATCATCAACGGCTATCGCGGTGCGATATACGGCGGGGAATGGTTTTTTCAGAATCCCTCGATGACCATCTATTACTGGACCTTTACAACGCTGGTTTTCCTTTTCGGCCTGTGGGTGTTCAGAAGACTCAGACCGCATTTTGCGGACGTGCTGTAAACAGTGGTAAATCAGTTTATGAACCTAGCTGAGAAAAAAGATTTCGGAGCAAAAAAGACATCCGGCGAAAACTCCCCCGCTATCTGTATTCACGGGTTGGTAAAGCGTTACCGCCTTTACCGCAGACCATCGGACAGGCTGAAGGAAGCGCTCTTTCCGTGGGTGAAGGTAAACGCGGGAGATCACTATGCCTTAAAAGGTCTCGATCTTGAAATTCCCCGTGGGGAAACATTGGGCCTGATCGGCAAGAACGGTTCCGGGAAATCCACGCTTTTAAAGCTGATTACAGGAGTGCTTACGCCGACCTCGGGTGAGGTTATCGTGGACGGAAGGATCTCCGCGCTGCTGGAGCTTGGGGCGGGCTTTAACATGGAATATACCGGCATCGAAAATGTTTACTTAAATGGGTTGATGCTGGGTTTTTCCCACCAGGAGGTGGATGAGCGGCTGGAGGATATCCTTTCCTTCGCGGATATCGGGGATTATGTTCATCAGCCGGTAAAGACCTATTCCTCCGGGATGTTTGTCCGGCTCGCCTTTGCACTGGCAATCAATATCGAGCCGGAAATACTGATCGTGGATGAAGCCCTTTCCGTAGGCGATGTGTTTTTTCAGGCAAAGTGTTATCGGAAATTCGAGGACTTTAAGGCGCAGGGGAAAACAATCCTCTTTGTCAGTCACGATTTGGGAAGCATCGCGAAATATTCTGATCGAGTGGCGCTGCTGAATGAAGGTGAGCTGCTGGAGCTGGGGGATCCGAAGACGGTGATCGATGCCTATAAGCAGGTGCTGGTGGGACTTGATCCGGTCGAAGCTCCGGCTCCGGGGGAGGTGCATACCCTTGATTACGGAGACGGCAGTGCAAGAATCGAGAGGGTTTATCTCAGGGATCGGCATGGAGAGATGGTCTCCTCGATCTTTCAGGGTGAGGAATTCTCGATCATCATGGAGGTTGAGATTCTTTCGGATCTGCCCTCGCCGATCTTCGCGTTTACGATCAAAAACGTGCAGGGAACGGAGCTTTGCGGAACCAATACGATGGTGGAAAAGGCCTTCCTGGAGCCGGTAAAAAAGGGAGACAGGCTGGAGATCAGCTTCACCCAGCGCCTTGATCTCCAGGGAGGCAGCTATCTGATCTCCTTCGGCGTGACAGGCTTTTCCGATGAGGTGTTTCAGGTCTACCACCGGCTTTACGACGCGCTGGAGCTTACCTGCGTTTCGGACAAGCATACGGTGGGCGTATATGACATGAATTCTCGGATAGAGGTGCAAAGGGGAGGCGCAAATGATTGAAGCCCGGATAAAAAGAAAGGCCAGGCAGCTCCTGTTTAAGTTACGGAAACCGTTTTGGAGCCGGTCGCTGATTGGGACCATGACGGTGCCTAAGCCCATTCGCGGTGAAGATGGAAAGCCCGATACAGAGGAGGCAGATCGGCTAAGAAGGAATTTTACCGCAGTGATCCGGGATTTTGCTCAGGATGAAAAGCGCTTCAACATCTCAAGGGAGCTGATTACAACCTATTATCAGACCGATATCACATTGTTAAAGCGGAGCTTTTCACCGGAGGAGGTTTCAGGTGCCGAGGTGGTGGTAGTCTCCGTGATCCAGAACGACATACTCCGCTGTGAGGTATTGCTGAGTCACTACCGCAGCCTGGGTGTCACACATTTTCTGATCATGGACCAGGGCTCCACTGACGGGACGAAGGAGTTCCTTCTTGAGCAGCCAGATGTGAATCTGTATTTCAATAACGAACGTTACAGTGCCACAAAAAAGGAGGCCTGGGTGGGCAGGCTTATCGGAACCATCGGAAGAGGCCACTGGTATCTTACAGCGGATTCCGATGAGCTGGTGAGCTATATCGGGTGTGAAGCCCATCCCATCCGTGAGGCGGCGGCATGGCTCAGTGCCAGGGGATTTTCTCGCGGCAAGGGCGTCCTTGCGGATATGTATCCAAAAGGGAATGTTATACAGAAACCAGAGACTCCTTCCCAGCTCCTGGAGTGCTATTGTTATTTTGATGCTGATTCCTATGTGGTGAAGGATGAGGGTGAGTTTGTTTCCCATCTGATGGGAGGACCAAGGCCAAGAAAGACCGGGATCATGAATGAATGGGTCTCCAAGGCGCCACTTTTTTTTTATGGCAATGACACGGAGGTGATAAATTCCCATTTTCAATTTCCACTGAACGAGGACAGGAAAGCGCCATATGTATTCCTGATGAGGCATTATAAATACTTCATTCCCGACAGGGCGCTGTTTATCCAGAAGGAGGAGCATAAGGTGATGCAGGAGTTTAAAAACTGGGCGACCTCCAATTCCGCCGGTACTACTGATTTTTATTATCCCGGTTCCAGAAAATATGAGGATTCTTCTTCGATCCGGAATATCGCTTTAATACAGGAGATGTTTTGACAAAACTATGGAAAAAGAAATGGATTCCCAATTTTTTCAGAAAGCCTACGAGGCTGAGCATGAAAAAGCCATTCATCTGGCGGCAAGGCTTGCGGACGAAGAAAGGAAAAATGAGGAGCTCACCGGAAAGCTGAACAGGATCAAGGGCAGCATTCCCTGGAAGCTCTCCGCTCCCTTAAGGGGCACAATTCATTTTGTGGTCCGAAATATGCAGCGGGTCGGTTTGTATGGCAGCTTTCATGGGGTTATGGCAAAGGTGAAGTCCAAATCCATAGAGCGTAAAGCCAGAAAGCAGCATGGGACACAAAGCTTCCCGGATGCGGAAAGACGAAGGCGGGAGGAGGAAAGCTTTCCGGACGGGCCTTTGATCAGTATCCTGACGCCGCTTTATAATACGCCGCCCCGCTTTCTGGAGGAGCTGCTGGACAGTGTTCAGGCGCAGACCTATTCCAACTGGGAGCTATGTCTGGCGGACGGATCAGATGATGAACACTGGGAGCCGGAGCGTATCTGCACCGAAAGATCGAAACTTGATTCCAGAATAAAATATCAAAAGCTATTAAAAAATGAAGGCATATCAAAAAACACAAACGAATGTTACAAAATGGCAAAAGGACAGTATATCGGGCTTTTGGACCATGACGACCTACTTCATCCATCTGTATTGTTTGAATATGTTAAATCCATAATTAACAAAAACGCCGACTATTTGTATTGCGATGAGTGTACCTTTCATGGTTCCTCGGTGGACAAGATGATCACCCTGCACTTCAAGCCGGATTTCTCTCCGGACAATCTCAGAGCCAATAATTATATATGTCACTTCTCCGTTTTCCATCGGGATCTCCTGGCGGGTGAGGAGCTTTTCCGATCGAAGTTTGACGGCAGCCAGGATCATGATATGATCCTCAGACTGACAGGACACGCGAAGCATATTGTTCACATACCGAAGCTGATGTATTACTGGCGATCTCATAAGGGCTCTACGGCAAAGGATATCGAATCAAAAAGTTACGCCATCGAGGCGGCGAGAGGAGCTATTGCGGATCATCTTAATCGATGCGGCTTCAGGAATTTTGAAATACTCCCGACGAAAGCCTTCGAGACGATTTTCCGGATCCGCTATCAAATCACAGGCAATCCGAAAATCTCCATTTTGATTCCGAACAGGGATCATCCCGGGGACATCCAGCGATGTGTAAGCGCTGTACTGGAAAAAAGCTCCTATGACAATTATGAGCTTCTGATCCTGGAAAACGGCACCACTGATCCGGACACCCTGGACTATTATAAACAGCTGGAAAAAGAGCCCAAGGTACGGATTTGCGACTTTACAAACAATCTTAAAAATGGATTTAATTATTCTGCAATTAACAATTTGGGCGCTTCAGCAGCCTCCGGAGAATATCTTGTCCTGCTGAATAACGACACGGAGGTCATCTCCCTGAACTGGCTGGAGGAGCTCCTGATGTATGCACAGAGAGAGGATGTAGGCGCGGTAGGCGCGAAGCTCTACTATCCCGATAAGACGATTCAGCACGCGGGAATTGTGATCGGTCTCGGTGCTCATAGAAGCGCCGGACACACCCATTATAAGGTGGCCAGCACGAACCTTGGCTATATGGGCAGATTGTGTTATGCGCAGAATGTATCGGCGGTTACAGGGGCCTGCCTTATGGTGAAGAAGACGCTTTGGGATGAAGCAGGGGGACTGGATGAAGGCTTCCGGATCTCGTTAAACGATGTGGACTTTTGCATGAAGCTGAGAAGAAGGGGCCTGCTGAATGTCTGGAATCCCTACTGTGAGCTGTATCACTATGAATCCGCCTCCAGAGGATCGGATACGGACGGGGAAAAGGCAAGGCGTTATGAGGAGGAAAGCGCAAGATTCCGGGAAAGATACCGGCCTGAGCTGGAAAGCGGGGACCCCTATTACAACGTGAATTTTTCCCTGGACCGGTCCGACTACACCCTGAAGCTATAAAGCGGCGGGGATTAAGGGCATCAAAGAAGCGCAGCGATCCGTGAAGTCTTTTGACGCTTTAATCATATTACAATATATGCTAAACTAAATTATACATCAAAGCGTAATTTGTTTTTTGCAAAACGGAGGTAATCATGGGTTATAAGGAAAAGTATGATGAGTGGCTTTCTGATCCGATCTTTGATCAGGACACCAAAAAAGAGCTTGAGGGGATTTACGGAGACGAAAAGGAGATCGAGGACCGGTTTTACAAGGATCTGGAATTCGGCACGGGAGGCTTAAGAGGGGTCATCGGAGCCGGCACAAACCGGATGAATATATACACTGTCAGAAAGGCCACGCAGGGTCGGGCAAATTACATCATCAAAAACAACGCGCAGGACAAGGGCGTGGCGATCTCCTTTGACAACAGACGGATGAGCCCGGAATTTGCGGATGTGACGGCGCTGTGCCTGGCTGCAAACGGGATAAAGGCCTATGTCTTTGAGTCCTTAAGGCCTACGCCGGAGCTCTCCTTTGCCCTGCGAACGCTTCACTGCACCGCCGGGGTCATGATCACCGCATCCCATAATCCGCCCGAGTATAACGGCTATAAGGCCTATTGGGAGGACGGCGCCCAGGTCTGTTCCCCCAGGGATAAGGAGATCATCGCCGAGGTTGAAGCAGTCAGCTCCTTTGCGGATGCGAAGACGATGGATAAGGAAAAAGCCATTGCGGCAGGCCTGTATCAGGTCATCGGGAAAGAGATCGATGACGCTTATATGGCGGAGCTGAAAAAGCAGATCCTGCATCCCGAGGTGATCGGGGAGATGGCCGAGAAGGTCAGCATCGTCTATACGCCCTTCCACGGCACCGGCAATATGCCCGTGCGCAGGATCCTGAGCGAGCTGGGCTTTAAGAAGGTCTATGTGGTTGAAGAGCAGGCCGATCCGGATCCGGATTTTACGACGATAGCCTATCCGAATCCCGAAGATCCGAAGGCCTTCACCCTTGCCCTTAAGCTGGCGAAGGAAAAGGATGCGGACATCGTGCTGGCCACGGACCCGGATGCAGACAGGCTGGGGATCTATGCGAAGGACACGGCCACCGGCGAATATGTGGCCTTTACCGGAAATATGTCCGGCATGCTGATCGGCGAATACATCCTCAGGGAGCGGAAAAAGCTGGGCAGCATGCCGGAAAATCCTGCCTTTGTGACCACGATCGTGACCACGAACATGGCCAGAAAGATCGCAGAGGCCTATGGACTGAAATATATCGAGGTGCTGACCGGCTTCAAATATATCGGCGAGCAGATCAAGCTGTTCGAACAGACCGGATCGAATCATTATGTGTTCGGGCTGGAGGAAAGCTATGGCTGCCTTGCGGGAACGCATGCGAGGGACAAGGACGCCATCGTGGCAGTGATGTGCCTCTGCGAGGCCGCGGCGTATTATAAAAAGCAGGGCCTGACCCTTTGGGATCAGATGCTGAAAATTTATGAGGAATACGGCTTCTTTAAGGAATCGCAGTACACGATCACGCTGAAGGGCGTGGAGGGAGCAAAGCAGATCCGGGGGATCATGGACAGGATCCGGACGGATCCGCCGAAGGCGTTTGGCGATTTCCGGGTGAAGGAATTCAGGGATTATCAGCTGGATAAAACACTGAATATGGAGACGGGGGAGGAAGGAAAAACAGGCCTGCCGACCTCGAATGTGCTCTATTTTGACCTCTCCGATGATGCCTGGTGCAGTGCAAGACCTTCCGGAAAAGAACCGAAGTTAAAGTTCTCCATAGGTGTAAAGGGAAGTAGCCTCGAGGATGCGGAGAAGAAGTCCGAAGCCCTGACAGAGGAAGTGAAAAAGCTTTCCTGAACACATGGGAGCCCTCTCCAGAACGATAAACTATCTGAAACGCAACGGTTTTGCCGCCGCCTGGAGCGCCGTATGTGAAGAGCTGGAGAAAAAAAGGGCTTCCGGCGATCATCCATATTGCTACGACGCGCCCGCCCGGTCCGTGCTGGAAGCACAGCGGCTGATGGCGGGCGCTTTGTATGCGCGGATCACAGCGCATGACCGGGCAGGATGCGGCGGGAAAAAGCCCGGGATTTACGATGCCCGGCTGAATGCAGAAACAGTTCCCCGTCCGCTCTTTTCCGTGATCACGCCATGCTATAATACACCGCCCCTGTTTTTTCTCCAGCTGCTTAATTCCGTGGCAGCGCAGACCTTTCCCTTCTGGGAGCTGATCCTGGCGGACGCAGGAGAGGGGGAGGCGCTGAAGGAGCTGCTGGAGGAGTGGCTTGGCGAAAAGGAAAAGGAAAAGGATCAGGAGCCTGCTCACTGCAGGGAAACGGCACTTTCCCTGAGGGATCGTATCCGTTATATCCGTCTGGAGGAGAACAGGGGGATCTCGGAAAATACCAATGCCGGGATCAGGGAGGCAAAGGGGGATTATCTTGCCCTGCTGGATCATGACGACCTGCTCACCCCGGATGCCCTCTATGAAATGGCCAGGGGGATAATGCTGGGAAAGAAAAGAAGCATACAGTATCAAATGTTATTTTCTGATGAAGATAAGTGCGACAAAAGCGGGAAAATGTTCCATACACCCCATAAAAAAGAGAACTATAATCTGGATTTACTGCTTTCAAACAATTACATCTGTCACTTCCTGGTGTTCAAAAAGGGAGAAAAAGCACAGCTGCTTCGAAAAGAATATGATGGCGCCCAGGACTATGACCTGGTTTTGAGACTGAGCCAGTCAATAAATGCGCAGGAAATCCTGCATATCCCGAGAGTCCTCTATCACTGGCGTATTTCCGAGAATTCTTCGGCAGATAACGCAAAAGTTAAATCTTACGCCTATGATGCTGGAGAGCGAGTTTTACAGGAATTCATGCAATCAAACGGCATTAAATACAGGGCGATCAGCAAATTGCCTCATTTGGGCTTTTATCGCATCGATTATAATGAGGATTTATTTTCGGCCAGACAGGATGTCGCGATGATCGGCGGACCGGTCTGGAGGAAAAATACCATATGGGATGGAATCCGGGCTGACGGACACCCCCTGTTTCCCGGACTGAAAAAAGGCTATTCCGGTCCCATCCACAGGGCGGCCTTGCAGCAGGATGCGTTTTCCCTGCACCCGGGAAATGTCAGGATCAGGCCGGAGCTGCAGAACGAATGGACTGCGCTTCGGGAGAAACTGACAGAGGAAAACGCGGAGGAGGGCTTTGATGAATTCTGCAGGTCATTACGAAGGAGAGGCTACAGACTGCTGTATGATCCACGATTCAATAATACAGACCACACAGACTGACGATTTCCGCGGCAGGGATACCACCATTGTCGTCCCCAACTGGAATGGGCTTGAGGAGCTGAAAGGCTGCCTGGAGAGCATTCATCGGCATGCGCCGGAAGCGGCGCTTATCATCGTGGACAATGGTTCCGATGACGGCAGCCGGGACTATCTGCGCAGCCGGGGATTCAGACAGGTCTTCCCTTCGGCGAGAGTCTTTCTGCTTCCGAAAAATACGGGCTTCTGCCATGCCGTGAATCTGGGCGTGCGGAAGGCCTCGACGGAATATGTCTTTTTGCTGAACAATGACGCCACGCTACTTCCGGACTGCATACAGGCGCTGGAGCGGGGAATGAAAGAAAAGCCCGAGGCCTTTTCCCTGCAGGCGTTAATGTATAATAAGGAAGGCGATAAGATCGATTCGGCCGGCGATATATACTGCGCGCTGGGTTATTCCTGGTCTTTGGGCAGGGGAAAGCCTGCAGCAGCCTTTCCGGCATGGCCGAAAGCGGACAGAGGCAATGGAAAAACTTCGGCGGGAGGGAAAAGATCCGCCGGGCTCCTTTCCCGGGGGGATGAGCCCGGAGGATTCCGGGAGATCTTTGCGTCCTGTGCCGGGGCCGCGATGTACCGGAGAAATCAGTATATCCGGCTGGGCGGGATGGACGAGGCCCATTTTGCCTACCTTGAGGATGTGGATCTTGGCTACCGGGCAAAGCTCGCGGGGAAGAAAAACTATCTTTGCCCCGGAGCGGCCGTGCTGCATGCCGGCTCGGCCAGCACCGGGGGAAGGCATAATCCTTTTAAGGTGTTTTACTCGTCCCGCAACAATCTCTACCTGATCTCCAAAAACATGCCTGCCGGCCAGGTCCTGCTGAATCTCCCGCTGATCGTGACGGGATGCCTCGTCAAGCTGGGCTGGTTTTCCTGCAGGGGACTGGGGGGCTATTACGGAGCCGGCCTTGTCCGGGGAATCCGGCTGAGCCTGAGCAGGGCGGGCAGAAAAAGACATATCCGATTCAAAAGCGCAAGACTTCCTCAATATCTTGCGATTCAGTTAAATCTTTGGCACAATATCCTTGCTCTTTTGTTAACAATAATGTAATATAACAATGTTTGGAGTCTTTTCGTGATCAAGGATAATCAGCGTTTTTTTAATCGCATGCATGTGGTGGCGGATGCCTTTGGCATCGCTGCCGCCTATATGCTGTCCTGGTGGATCCGCTTTGTGCTGATGGAACAGGAAGCCGGAACCGGTGCCCTCTCCATGGAATACTATTTCATGCTGATGGCGTTTATCGTTCCCGGATATCTGATCCTTTACGCGGAATGCGGGTTATATGCGCCGAAGCGGGGCACCAGCGCCGTTCTGGAATTTTTCAATATCATCCGGGCCAATCTGATCGGGGCGGGCGTGATCATGATGCTGTTCTTCCTCTTCAGGGTCGGGGATTTTTCCAGATGGATGCTGGCGATCTTTCTGGGACTGAATGTGACCGTTTCCGAGCTGGACAGAGTGCTCATCCGGAAGATCCTTCAGTATATCCGGAAAAAAGGCTACAATCTGAAAAAGCTTCTTCTGGTCGGATATTCCAGAGCCGCAGAGGCCTATATTGACAGGCTTGTGGCCAATCCTCAGTGGGGCTATCATATCCGAGGGATACTGGACGACACGGTTCCCCGGGGGGCTTCCTACAAAGGGGTAAAGGTGCTGGGCGATATCGAGAACCTGGTGTATATCCTGCCGGACAGCGATCTGGATGAAGTGGCGATCACGCTCTCGCTTGTGCATTACGACAAGCTGGAACGGATCGTGGAGCTTTGCGAAAAGTCCGGCATTCATACGAAGTTCGTGCCGGATTACGGCAATGTGATGCCCTCCAACCCGTATACCGAGGACATCGAAGGGCTTCTGGTCGCGAATATTCGTTATGTGCCCTTAAGCAATGCGTTTAATGTGTTCTTGAAACGCTGCATTGATCTTTGGGCCGCGCTGCTGGGGATCATTATCACCTCTCCGATCATGCTGATCACGGCGATCGCGATCAAGCTGACCTCGCCCGGACCGGTGATCTTCAGACAGGAGAGGATAGGGTATCACAACAAACCCTTCATGATGTATAAGTTCCGCAGCATGCGGGTCCAGGATCCGAACGAGGAAAAGGAAAGCTGGACAAAAAAAGGGGACGCGCGGATCACGGGAGTGGGAAAGTTTATCCGGCGCACCTCGATCGATGAGCTCCCCCAGTTTTTCAATATCCTGAAGGGGGATATGAGCCTGGTGGGGCCGCGGCCGGAAAGGCCTCTGTTCGTGGAAAAATTCAGGGAGGAGATCCCGCGCTATATGGTCAAGCATCAGGTAAGGCCCGGGATCACGGGCTGGGCCCAGGTCAACGGCTATCGCGGAGACACCTCAATACTGAGAAGGATCGAATACGATCTGTTTTATATCGAGAACTGGAGCCTGGGGCTGGATTTCAAGATCATGTTCATGACCGTGTTCAAGGGCTTCATTAACAGAAATGCATATTAAAGCGTATCAGCAGCCGGGGAATCCGATCGCGTGCGGGATGCCGCGGAATGGAGCCGGGAAGCCTGACCGGTTTGGAATGGAGGGAAAAGCGAATGGAAAGACAGGGAAAAAAGAAGTCCTCAAATGCGAAGATCATCATCTTTGCCGTGGAGATCGTGGCGATCCTCGGATTGTTGATCTTCGTGTCACAGGCGATCTTCAAACCCCTGGATAATACGGAAAAGCTGAATCTGAATGAGGCGGAGATCGTGATCAACCCGCAGGTTCAGGAGCGCAAGGAACAGGAGCTGGCCATTCAGGGAGAGCAGAAAAAGGGTTACCGGAATATCGCACTGTTCGGCGTGGATTCCACTCAGGGAGATCTGAAGCGGAACACCCGCTCCGATGTGATCATGATCGCATCGATCAACCAGGACACCGGTGAGGTGAAGCTCTGTTCGGTCTACCGCGACACCTATCTGAACCGCGGCAACGATACCTACAACAAGTGCAATTCCGCCTATGCCCAGGGCGGGCCGGAACAGGCGATCAACATGCTGAACATGAACCTGGATCTGGATATCACGGACTTTGTGACGGTGGGCTTCGCCGGGCTGACGAGGGCCATCGATGCGCTGGGCGGCGTGGAGATCGATGTGGATTCCGCGGAGCTGGCTCACATCAATAATTATCAGTATACGATGGCTGAGGATATGAAGACGACCTATAAGGAGGTCACGAAGACCGGGCTCCAGACGCTGAACGGCCTTCAGGCGACGGCCTACTGCCGGATCCGTTACACTGCGGGCGATGATTTCAAGCGCGCGGAAAGGCAGCGGGAGGTACTCACGGCTGCGGTGAACAAGGCGAGGACTGCCGATACCCTCACGCTGACGAAGACCGCGGACGCGATCTTCTCGGAGAATATCATTTACACCTCCCTCGGGCTGGAGGAGATCATGGATGTGCTCCAGCACATGGCAAACTACAAGATCGTCGGGGATGACGGTTTCCCCATGGCTGATCTCAGGACCACGGCGAAAATGGGCGGCGCAGTCGGGGACGCGGTCATTCCGATGGATCTTTACGATAATGTGGTCTGGCTCCACAGCTTCCTTTACGGAGAAGAGGATTATGTGCCCTCCTCTGAGGTGAAGCAGTACAGCGACAAGGTGAAGGCGGATTCCTCGAAATATGTGAAATAAGCCCTCATCCGTAATATGGTGGACATGATTGGCAAAGTGAATCCCGATGTGATCATCCCAACCTATATGCCCGGCCGGGAATTTCTGGCAGTCCTCAGGCGTCTTGAGGCCCAGAGCCTTGCGCCGGGCAGTATTATTCTGTTCAACACGGAAAAAGACGGCCTTGAAAAGCTGGAGGGCTTTCCGGCGCTGATGAAAAAATACGGCAACATCCGGGTCAGGCATCTGAAAAAGGAGGCGTTTGACCATGCCGGCACAAGGGATGCGGCGATCCGGACTGCGGAGGCTTCCGTGGTGGTGCTGATGACCCAGGACGCGGTTCCCGCGGACAGATTTCTGCTGGAAAGGCTCTGCGCGCCGATCCTGCGGAAGGAGGCGGCCGCGGCCTATGCCAGGCAGCTGCCGAAGAAAAAAAGCGGCAGGCTGGAAGCGATGATCAGGCAGTTCAACTACCCGGAAAAGCCGCTTTTAAAACGGGAAGCGGATGCTGAACGGCTGGGGATAAAGACCTATTTCTGCTCCAATGCCTGCGCTGCCTATGACAGGGCGGTTTATCTTGAACAGGGCGGTTTTCAGGCGCCGGCTGTTTTCAATGAGGATATGGTCTTTGCGGCAAAGCTGATGAAGGCAGGTTATGCTGTGGCTTATGCGGCGGAGGCAAGGGTTTATCACTCCCACCGCTATACCCCCCTGGGGCATCTTAAAAGAAATTTTGATCTGGGCGTCTCCCAGGCGGATCACCCTGAGGTGTTTTCCGGGATCTCCTCGGAATCCGAGGGCGGGAAAATGCTGAAGACCATTCTTCCCCGGCTGATCAGAGAGGGCGATCTTTTTTCCGTCGGGGAGCTGGGCGTATCCAGCATCTTCAAGCTCGCGGGCTATCAGCTGGGCAGGCATTACCGCAGCCTGCCGGAAGCTCTGGTAAGGGAGCTTACGATGAACAGGACCTACTGGGAGAAGAAGGCACGGCAGGAGAGGTGAAGGATGAAAAATCGAATTGATATTCGATTTTTCGTCCTTGCAATTGTGCCGCTTCTGCGGCACCAATTGCACTGCTCCAATCGGAGAAATCACATTCGTGATTTCTCCTCAGGCTGCCGCTTACGCGGAAGGAGAGGTGATGTAATATGTGCGGAATAATCGGCTATATCGGGAA
>CAMOOZ010000253.1 GCA_946621895.1 uncultured Lachnospiraceae bacterium
ACGCTCTCGTCGGCGGACTGATGATAGGTCTGATGTTCGTCACATTCGGGGCGTATGCAAAATTCACCGTTCCTACCCTGCTTGCGGGCATAGGCTACCTGCTTTTGCAGAAGCGGATATACGGAGCGGACAAGGCAGCGGGCAGGGGGGTATCATCACTTATTTAAGGACTGACTCCACAAGGATCGCCGGAGAGGCGGAGGAAGCGGCGAAGGACTATATCGGCGAGGT
This sequence comes from uncultured Lachnospiraceae bacterium, assembly GCA_946621895.1. Next base: position 232 of record CAMOOZ010000253.1, read on the forward strand.
ATACGGAAACGAATACTATACGCTCCACCAGGAGGCAGGGGGCAAAAGAGCCAGAATACAGGATGCCCATGAGGCGATCCGCCCTACGGATGTAAGGCGTCTCCCCGGCATGCTGAAGGACTCCCTCTCCAGGGAGCAGCTCAGGCTCTATCAGCTGATCTGGCGGCGCTTTGTGGCCAGCAGGATGTCGGATGCCGTATACGATACAAAGAATGTCCGTTTATCCGCAGGAGGGCATTTCTTCTCCGCGTCCGCCTCGAGCCTTAAGTTTGACGGTTATCTGGCCGCATACGGGGAAACGGAGAAGGGGACCGAGACAAAGGAGAACCTGCTGCCCGGCGGGCTGGAAAAGGACTCGGTCGTTTCCTTAAACGGGATCAGCGCAAAGCAGCATTTCACCTCGCCTCCGCCGCATTTTACCGAGGCTTCACTCGTCCGGGCGCTTGAGGAGCAGGGGATCGGCAGGCCCAGCACTTACGCCCCCACGATCACGACGATCCTGGCAAGGCGCTACATCGTGAGGGAGGAGAAGAATCTCTATGTGACGGAGCTGGGGACCGCGGTTAACGATATCATGAAGAAGGCCTTCCCCACCATTGTGGATGTGCATTTCACCGCAAACATGGAAGCGCTCCTGGACGGTGTTGAGGAGGGAGAGGTCTCCTGGAAAAAGATCGTGGAGAATTTCTATCCCGATCTGGATGAGGCGGTAAAAAAAGCGGAAAAGGAGCTTGCAGAGGTAAAGATTTCGGATGAGGAATCCGATGAAATATGCGAGAACTGCGGCAGGCATATGGTGATCAAATACGGTCCCCACGGAAAATTCCTGGCCTGTCCCGGTTTCCCGGAATGCAAAAACGCCAGGCCCTATTTCGAGAAGATCGGGGTAAAATGTCCCGAATGCGGAGGGGATCTGGTGGTGAAGATGTCCAAAAAGGGACGCCGCTACTATGGCTGCACCGGGAATCCGGAATGTCAGTTCTTTTCCTGGCAGATGCCCGTGGACAAAAAATGCCCGAACTGCGGCTCCCTGCTTTTCCGGAAGGGGAAGTATCTGGTTTGCGGAAAGGAGGGATGCGGCTATCGTGAGCAGCGTGGAGCTACTGGACAAGACCAGGAAGATTGAAAAGCTTTTGCATAACAACCACTCCAGTAAGGTGGTCTTCAATGATATTTGCAGGATTCTGCGGGAGATTCTTTCCTCCGAGGCGCTGGTGCTGAGCAGAAAAGGGAAGCTGCTGGGCATTTCCGGACATCCGGAGGCCTCCCTTAAGGCCTTTTATGAAAAACGGGTGGGGGATTTCATCGATCCGCTCTTAAACGAGCGTTTCCTGAATGTGCTGAGTACGCAGGAAAATGTGAATCTCCTGACCTTGGGTTTTGAAGAAGGGGATATTTCCGGACTGCAGGCTGTTATCTCCCCGATCGAGATCGCCGGAGAAAGGCTTGGGACGCTTTTCCTTTACCGGAAGGATGCCGGTTATGATATCGAGGATATCATTCTCTGCGAATATGCCACCACCGTGGTCAGCCTGGAGATGCTCCGTTCGGTAAACGAGGAAAACGCGGAGGAAAGCAGGAAGATCTCCGTGGTCAGGGCTGCGGTCGGCACGCTTTCCTTCTCCGAAATGGAGGCGATCGTCCAGGTCTTTAACGAGCTGAACGGCATGGAAGGGATCCTTGTGGCCTCCAGGATCGCGGACAGGGCCGGGATCACCAGGTCCGTGATCGTAAACGCGCTCCGCAAGTTCGAGAGCGCCGGCGTCATTCAGTCCAGATCCTCAGGAATGAAGGGGACCTATATCAAGGTGCTGAACGATGCCGTTTATCAGGAGATCGAGCAGCTGAAGGACAGGTTGGCGTAAAACTTCATACAGAAACGGATTTGCCGGAAACCGATCGGCATTCAGGAACGGTTTCCTCTGATAAAGGGATTTATCGCCGGTGCATCGCCGCGCATAGATCCCTTCTTTTATGCCTTCTCCGGCAATTCCGTGACCGCATGGGAGAGATTTGGAGAAAACCCTCCCGAAGGGAGCATATTTAGCGGTTATTATGTAAATCGGGCACAAGAAATTGTGGATAAAGTTCAGAATAACTCTTGTCATTTAACGAAAAGAACCTATAATTCATAAATGGCGGACAAAGGAGGAAAAGCCATGTTTAAGACCAATGCCTTCGACTATATCAATGTGATCGGCAAGGCCGCGGACGGCGCCTGGCTGAGAAATGAAGCCATCGCAAATAACATCGCAAATGCCGCCACCCCGCTGTACAAAAGAGAGGATGTGGATTTTGAGTCCCAGCTTCGGACGGCAATGGGGAGCAGCCGGTATGAGTCCATGGATGCGAAGGTGTCCAGGCTGAACCGGCACCTTCGGGAGCTTGAGCCGACCACCTATACGGATTCCATGAGCTATTCCTACAGACTGGACGGGAATAATGTGGATATCGATACGGAGAATGTGGAGCTTGCTGCCAATCAGGTGAAATACAACGGCCTGATGCGCTGTCTCAACAGCGAGTTTCAGAATCTCAAGGCAGTGCTTAAGTGATCCGGCGGAACTGCATGAAAACAAGACCGTGCTGGACGAGGTATGGGACCGCTTCCCGCGGATGGAACAGTATGAGGGGCGGGGCGCCCTGGGCCTGTTCCTGTGTCCCGGGGACGAGGTGTTTGCCCCGATCAGCACGCTGAGCGGCGGCGAGAAGGGCCGGGTGGCCCTGACGGAGCTGATGCTGCGGAAGGACAACGTGCTGCTGCTGGACGAGCCCACCAACCACCTGGACATGGACAGCCGGGAGGTTCTGGAGGAAGCCCTGGAAGGCTTCGAGGGAACCATCATCGCCATCAGTCACGACCGGTATTTCATGAATCGGTTCGCAGAT
>CAMOOZ010000254.1 GCA_946621895.1 uncultured Lachnospiraceae bacterium
GCTTTTCAGCTTTCCGTTGTAATTATAGCCCATCGCATAGCCATGCGCACCGGTATCGTGAATATAAAGGATATCACCCATTTCGATTGCCGGCAGCTGCCTGTCGATCGCGAATTTGTCGTTGTTCTCACAAAGGGAACCGGTCACATCGTAGACCCTGTCGGCAGGAGCATCCTCCTTCCCCAGCACGGTGATATGATGATAGGAGCCGTACATCGCCGGCCGCATCAGATCCACTGCACAGGCATCCACACCGATATATTCCTTGTGGATATGCTTTTCATGGATCGCCGTGGTCAAAAGCGCGCCATAAGGACCGGTCATAAAGCGTCCCATCTCCGTATAGATCGCCACATCTCCCATCTTCGCAGGGATAAGCAGCTCCTCATAGGCCTTCCTCACGCCCTCTCCGATGGCGAAAATATCATTGCCCTTCTCCTCCGGACGATACGGAATGCCCACACCGCCGGAAAGATTGACGAAGGCGATGTGTACGCCTGTCTTTTCCTTTAATTCCACCGCCAGCCGGAAAAGATCTCCGGCAAGCTTCGGATAATAATCATTGGAAACAGTGTTGCTCGCCAGAAACGCATGGATGCCGAAATGCTTCACGCCTTTTTCCTTCAGGATCGTAAAGCCCTCGATCATCTGCTCCTTTGTGCATCCGTATTTCGCATCGCCGGGATTATCCATGATCCCATTGGACATCTGAAAGACTCCGCCGGGATTATAACGCATGCTGATCGTTTCCGGAAAAACCCCCAGCACCTCCTCAAGCATCGGGATATGCGTGATATCATCCAGATTGATCACGGCCCCAAGGCGCGATGCGTAAGCATATTCCTCCGCCGGCGTATCGTTGGAGGAAAACATGATCTCCTCTCCGGACATCCCCAGCGCACCCGCCAGCATCAGCTCCGTTTTGGAGGAGCAGTCAAGCCCGCAGCCCAGGCCCTTCATAATCTCCATCACAAAGGGATTGGGACAGGCCTTTACGGCAAAATATTCTCTGAAGCCCGGATTCCAGGCAAAGGCCTCCTTCACCTTAAGGGAATTCTCCCGTATTCCTTTTTCATCATAGAGATGAAACGGCGTAGGGATTTCTTTCGCGATCTCTTTTGCTTTTTCCAGTGTGACAAACGGTTTTTTCATAACTCCTCATTTCTTAATGCAAACAATGATTATCGGAAGCGAAAAAAATGACCAGTGCAATGTGCAAAATTATAAAACCGATGCCCCGCCTTCGTCAATCAATGCCGTGGCATAAAGAAAGCAGAGGAACCATCTCCCCTGCTTTTACACAGCACATAAACCCGTTACATCCAAACGCTTCCTTCATGATCTGCTTTGTTCGCTTAAGATAAAATGGACCAGACGGGAGTCGAACCCGTGTCCAAAAGCCTATTCCCCGTCCTTCTACTATCATAGTCGGTTTTTTCGGTTTAAAACCCGTTCCCTCCCGCGCCCGGAAACAGACAACTGAGCACGATCAGTAGCTTCATCTTACGTCCATCCGGCGCAAAGCTTAACCGGAGCCGTTTCCCACATGAATGACGCCCGCTCCCCTGCGTGTGGGTGCGCAGGACGGACGCGCAGGCTTAAGCTGCGAGTGCTAATTCAGGTTCGTTAGCGTTTGTATTTAGGTTTGCGATTTAACGCATCGCCTGCGGATAGCTTCTCCGGCTGCAAGACCCCTGTCGAAACCTTGACTGGCCCTTAAAGAGCTTTCATTGTAGCACAATTATGAGACAACAACAAGCAGGAATAACAAATCGCATTAAATAGCTGTGGCTTTTTTTCTGTGTTCATGGCAGAATAGAGAAAGATATACGGGAAAGAACAGTAAACATGCCTGTATCGAAAAAGAAGGGAGCATAAATGAAGAATAAGCTCAGGGAATGGCTGGGACTGGAAAAGTATACCCCCTTTGAAAAGAAATATTTTGAACGCGCGCTGTTCAAGGCCGTGATCTATATGGCGGTCATCGTCATCGTGCTGGAGTGCTATGTGATCTACTCCGTGACGATGAATGTCCTGACCTCCGGCAAGCCGCGGACAATGGAATGGATCATCTCCCATTATGCCAGCTATGTGATCCTTCTGATCTGCGGGATCGTCATGCTGAGCTTTGCTTCACGCTATGTTCGCGGAAAGGCAAAAAACATCAAAGCGGGCTATGGGATCCTGATCACCTTCTGCACGGTCTGCATTGTTTTCGGGATCTATATTTCCGATATGGATTATGCCAAGGGGGAGCAGATCCTGACCTTTCTGACGATGGAGATATTTGTGTTCTGCCTGTTGGTCTGGCGTCCCCTGGTCTCCTTCGGACTGCTTACGCTAACTTTTCTTGTCTTTATGTTCCTGATGAACAGAAGCATTCCGCTGACCTTTGCCACAGAGCTGAACATGATGACCTTCTGGATCTCCACCTTTATGGTGTCGATCAGCGCCTACAGACAGCGGATGGAGGATGCGCGGAATAATGAGAACCTGCAGGAGGCCTATGAGAATCTGGAAAAGACCGCGATCGTGGATCACCTGACCGGGCTTTCCAATCATGCGCACTTTATTGTCGGCTGCCATGAAATCCTCAGGGCGGATCCGGAGCATGCTTCTGATTATACCATCCTTTTCCTGAATCTGGTGGAATTTAAGGCCTATAACGAGAAATACGGTTATGATGAGGGCGATTATCTGCTGATCAAAAGCGCCGAGCGCCTGAAGGAGGCATTTCCCGGGGATCTGATCGCAAGGGGGTCAGATGACCATTTCCTGATCCTGACGAAAAGAACAGACGCCAGGGAGATCCTGCTTTCGCTGGATGAAGAGCTCGGCACTAAGCATCCTGAGACACACCTCGGGCTTTCCGCCGGCGCTTACCACCCGGATCGTCCCGACTGTAATATCGCCCAGGCCTGCGACCATGCCAGATATGCCTGCAGCTCCTTAAAAAAACAGCTCAGACAGCGTTTTGCGCTGTATGACGAAAAAATGGAGCTGGAGGTCAGGCGCAGGCAGTATATCATCAACCATGTAAACGAAGCCATCGAACAGGGCTATGTCAGGCCCTTCTACCAGCCGGTGATGTTTGCCGAGGATCAGACGCTTTGCGGGGCGGAGGCGCTTGCCAGATGGATCGATCCGGAATTTGGATTTCTCTCGCCGGGAGCATTTATTCCTGTGCTGGAGGAGTATGACCTGATCCATCTGGTAGATCTCTGCATTCTGAAAACCGTCTGCAGGGATTTAAGGCGCTTTATGGATGAGGGAAAACCGGCTGTTCCTGTATCCATCAATTTTTCCAGAAGGGATTTCGCAAACGCGGATATCCCTGCCGAGCTGGAGAGGTATACTGCCGAATACAGGATCCCGAAGGAATACCTCCATGTGGAGATCACGGAATCCGCTCTGACGGATGACGATAAGCTGCTGAAGGAAACGGTGGATAAGCTCCAGCAGGCAGGCTATCA
>CAMOOZ010000255.1 GCA_946621895.1 uncultured Lachnospiraceae bacterium
CCGAACCAGAAGGTGGAGGCGGTGAAGGCGCTGCAGTCCATCGGCTTTTCCACCATCGCCGCGGGGGACAGCTTCAATGACCTGGGCATGATCCGCCTCTCCAGGGCAGGGTTTCTTTTCCGCTCCACGGAGGCGATCAAAAAGGACAATCCGGATCTTCCCGCCTTTGAGGAATATGATGAATTTCTGGAGGCTATTCTGGGCGCGCTTAAATGATATAGTCGTATTTCCCGGCCTCTTTATTCCGCGCGGCCAGCTGCTCCAGCGTGATCCCGTCCAGATATTCACTGATCACTCTTTCGAGCCCCTTCCAGACATCCAGTGTAGGACAGCCCTCCCTGCGGGGACAGGTGTTTTCCGGCCCGCTCAGGCAATCTACCGGCGCAAGGCTCCCTTCTGTCAGGCGCAGGATTTCGCCCACCGTGATCTCGGCGGGGGTTCTGGCCAGACGATATCCGCCCTGAAAGCCCCGGTTGGTCGCAAGGATCCCGCCCCGGTTCAGCACGGGCACGATCTGCTCCAGATATTTTTTGGAAATGTCCTGCCTCGCGGCGATGTCCTTTAAGGCAATGTATTCCCCTGCGGGACCCTCAGCGAGATCCAGCAGCATTCTTAAGGCATAACGGCCTTTGGTTGATATTTTCATATTCCTATATTACTATAGGAATGATAGGTTTTCAAGAATAAAAAACAGTAAGAGGTTGATCTATGTTTCAGGAAAGTGATAATCCAAAACTGGCCATCCTGATCGATGCGGAAAATATCTCCCCGCGCTACATCGCCACGATCATGAAGGAAGCTTCCGTGATCGGCACCGTGAAGTACAAGCGGATCTACGGAAATTTTTCGGGCGACAGCCTGAATTCCTGGGAACGGGCGATTTCGGAAAACGCGATGATCCCGATCCAGCAGTACAATAACACCAAGGGAAAAAACTCCTCGGATTCCGCGCTGATCATCGACGCGATGGATCTGCTTTATACCGGCAGCGTGGACGGCTTCTGCCTGATCACCTCCGATTCCGATTTCACCAGGCTGGCCACAAGGCTTCGGGAATCGGAAAAGTATGTGGTGGGGATGGGAGAGCAGAAGGCCGCGAAAAGCTTTATCAATGCCTGCAACCGTTTTATCTATCTGGATCTGCTGCTGAATCAGGAAAAAAAGAATCAGAAGAAGAAAAAGAACGCGCAGTCCTCCGCGAAATCCGTTTCGGAAGGCGCTTCCGCCAAAACACAGAAGAAGACCGCCGCGAAGCCCCATCCCCAGCCGGAAAAGGAAATTCAGGAGGCTGCGGACGATGATCTTTCCGGGCAGAATCTGGATGTCGTAAGGGATGCGATCGAAGCGCTGATCGATGAAAAGTCCGATGATGAAGGCTGGGTCTTCTGCGGGGCGCTGGGAAATCTCCTGATCCAGCGGTTTCCGGATTTTGATGTGCGAAACTTTGGCTTCAAGAAATTCATCCCGTTTGTTTCCTCGCTGGAGGGCTTTGAGCTGCAGCAGAAGCCCTCGGGGGTGGGCGGTGTGAATCTGGTTTATATCAGAAACAAGGAGGATTAGAATGGCAATTTTGGTGACCGGTGGAGCAGGCTTTATCGGCTCCCATACCGCAGTGGAGCTGATCAACAGAGGGTATGACATCGTCATTCTGGACAATCTTTCCAATGCCAGCGAGAAGGCGCTGGAGCGGATCGAGACGCTGACGGGGAAAAAGGTGCCCTTTTACCGGACGGATATCCTGGACAGGGAGGGGCTTGAGAAGCTCTTTGCGGCGGAGGACATCACCTCCTGCATCCATTTTGCCGGCTTAAAGGCAGTGGGCGAATCGGTGGAAAAGCCCTGGGAGTATTACAACAATAATATCAGCGGCACGCTGACGCTTACGGATGTGATGAGAAGGCACGGGGTGAAGAAGATCATCTTTTCCTCCTCCTCCACGGTTTACGGGACGCCGGAGAAGGTTCCCGTGACGGAGGAGACGCCGAAGGGCGTCTGCACGAATCCCTACGGCTGGACGAAATCCATGCTGGAGCAGATCCTTTCCGATATGCAGAAGGCCGATCCGGAATGGAGCGTCGTGCTGCTTCGCTATTTCAATCCGATCGGCGCCCATGAAAGCGGCCTGCTCGGCGAAAACCCCAACGGCATCCCGAATAATCTGATGCCCTATATCACACAGGTGGCGGTGGGAAAGCTGGAGAAGCTCAGGGTCTTCGGCAATGATTATCCCACGCCGGACGGCACCGGCATCCGGGATTATATCCATGTGGTGGATCTGGCGGAGGGCCATGTCTGCGCGCTGAAAAAGCTGGAGGAGAGCGGCCTGTTTGTCTATAATCTGGGCACGGGCAGAGGCTACAGCGTGCTGGAGGTAGTGAAAAATTTCGAGGAGGCCACGGGGATAAAGGTTCCCTATGAGATCTGCCCCAGAAGGGCAGGGGATATCGCCGTGAATTATGCCAATGCGGACCGGGCCGAAAGGGAGCTGGGGTGGAAGGCGAAGAGGGATATTTTTCTTATGTGCAAAGATTCGTGGAATTTCCAGAAAGCCAACCCGAATGGCTACTGAGAAGATCTTTGAAATCCCACGAATCTTCGACTCCTGGAGGTTTCAGAAGGCCAACCCGAATGGCTGCTGAGAAGAATAATATAGTCCCAGGAGTCTTCGATTCCTGGAATTTCCAGAAAGCCAACCCGAATGGCTATTAAGAAGGGATAAAGATGGCGGACAGGCAGAATTATGATCAGGTGGACAGGTGGCAGGAGGTGGTCTTAAGCTACTCCTCCGCCATGCGTCTGATCAATACGAAACTGGAGATCCTGACCGATGAATTCCAGCACATTCACCGCTATAATCCGATCGAGCATATCAAGTCACGGCTGAAAACCTCGGAAAGCATCGTGAAGAAGCTGAAGCGTCACGGACTGGAATCCACGATCGACAATATGATCGAATATATCAATGATATCGCGGGTGTCCGGGTGATCTGCTCATTTACGCCGGATATTTACCGCCTGGCCGAGATGATCCGCAACCAGCGGGATATCCATGTGATCTCTGTGAAGGACTACATCAGGAATCCGAAGATCAGCGGCTATACCAGCTATCACATGATCGTGCAGGTGCCGGTATATCTTTCGGACAGGATCGTGGAAACAAAGGTGGAGATCCAGATCAGGACCGTGGCGATGGATTTCTGGGCCACGCTGGAGCATAAGATCAATTACAAATTCGAAGGGCATGTGCCGGACCGGATCAAGGAGGAGTTAAAGGAAAGCGCTGAGCTTGTGACTGCGCTGGACAACCGGATGCTGGCGATCAATGAAGAGCTGAAGGGGCTGTGAATTAGGCGGCCGGAGACGGTGCGCGAGTGGGGCGCCCGCACCCCCGCGCGCAACCGGCTTGCCGGGGTGCGCCGGAGGCG
>CAMOOZ010000256.1 GCA_946621895.1 uncultured Lachnospiraceae bacterium
AGTCTGACCGGGAGCACTTTGTCATGCAGCGCCTTTCCGGTGGAGGAAATGTGGCCGAGATCAGGTATGAAGGCACAGGAAAGCGGGAAATGCTGACCGTTGCCAGAGATGATGAAGAGCTGAAGGAATGCCGAAGAGTTGTGGCCATGAGCAGACTGGCCGAAAAGCTGGGACTGGGACATCTGGCTGGAGCCGGTGGGATGAACACCAGAATGACCACCATGATCATCAACGGAAAAGTGGTGGTAGGGTGCATCACCTCAGGTTTGGAAAAAACAAATCTTTCCGTTTATCGTTCGGAAAATCAGCAGGCTGGAAGGCCGGGGGGAGAGCTGCTTCGCCAGGGGAAGGTGACCTATGGAGCAGAGCATATAAAGGATCTGCTGGCCATGCCCTTTTTGGATTATTTATGCGGCGTAAAGGGGCGGGATGCAGGGAATCTGAGCTGTGATAAGACGGAAGAATCAGGCGGTGTGTCCCTGGGAAAGATTCAGGCTGCCGCCCATGGACTGGCCTCTGGGGGATTCGGAACAGATGTTCCGGATTTTCCCGCTATGGATGATCTCTGGATACACAGGGATCTGGCGGATCAGATACTGTCCCTGAATGCAAACCAGGTCCAAAAGCTGCTGGCGGGGGTTTTGGAGGAGGGGGAGCGGGAAGCGGTGGCCGCCCGTCTTTTGAGCCTCCAGACAAGCATCCGGGAAAAGCTTGAGTCCCAGCCCGGGGATGGCGCACATCCCGGGCAGCAGGCACTCCCGGATTCCTTTAAGGATGATGCGGCGCTGAAAAGCCTGATCAAAAATCCGGCTCCTCTTTCCGCTTATGCCGATAGCCAGGCGAATGGCTTTCATCGGCTGCTGGATACCCGGATGGCGTCAGCGAAGGAAGGAGTGCGGGAGCCTGATCTGAGGCAGGAAGGGAGCCTGATGTCCCTTTCCCGGTTTACCGATCTGCTTACTCCGCCCTCAGGTCCGAATCAAGAGGAGCTTTCCTCCATTATCGGAGGCCTTTCCGATAAGCTCATCCAGTTTGCCATAAAAAGGAAGAACTCTGCTCCGTTAGAGGAGGGCAAGGACGCGGTATTAAGGGAGATCGATCTTCTCCTGGAGGATGTCCGGGGCTTAAGAGCGCTTTGTAGAACATATCTGCATCAGTCTGGGGCGCCGGAGGATGTTCCGAACCGGATTGTCATGGGCCGGCTGCTCCAGGCCTCCGATTATCAGGAGAGACTGTTTAGGCAGCATGCTGCAGATATGTGCGATTGGGCAGGCAGGCTGAAGAATCTGCATGCGGACAGAAGCTTCGACTTCACCTATGAGGACCTGTTTCAGGAGGCCCTGCTCATCGCCCAGGGCCGGGGCCATACCGAAGAGTTTGATGTGCAAAATCTCTACCAGGGCGTAAGCTTTTCCGAAAAAGAGCTTGCCGGGCGGATCGATGCGGTAAGCTTTGAGGAAGTCAGCGAAAAGCTCTGCCAAAGCCTGGAGGAGAGGGATAAAGAGGGAAAGAAAAACAGTCCCGAGATCATGGCAGTCTATGAAAAGCTGCTTTCCGTGATGGCACTGCGAGGCCGGAGGATCACAGAGGGATATGATGATTTTCTTGCTGCCTTAAACGAGCTTTCAGCGGCCTGCGGCAGCTACATCGCGAAGCAGGAGAAGCATTTTACGAGGGGAAAGCTTTCCGGAGAGGGAAGGAAACGCCTGGAATTTGCGGATGATCTGCAGTGGGAGCTTCACGCGGAGCTTAAGGCCTTCATCGGGACAAGGGATGACGGCAGCATGTTTGTCAGAAGAGATATGATAAAGCGCATGGTGGAGAGCTGCATACAGGAGGGAAAAGCGGAAGCGGATATCACCTTCGCTGATCTTACCCTTGCTCTGATGAAGAATCGTCTGGTCTTTCAGGAGCAAAGCATTGTCCGAGGCTCCTCCTTCAGGGCAGGAGAGCGGAGGAGAGAAAGAGAGCGGAAATGGGCCGCTCTTGAGGCTGAGGAAAAGGAAAGGAAAAGGGCACGGGCGGGTAAAGCCCCCGAAGGCTTTGCCGAAAAGCCATCTGCCCTCAGAGAGAAGGAACTTGAGAAGGAGGCAGGGCTTCCCGGTTTTCTCGGGTTGTCTGAAAAGCTGGATGATATGCTGGGGGATCGTTCCAGGAATTCTCCGGAAATTCTTGCGTATGCCGATACCCTGGCAGAGGTGGTAATGCTTAAGCAAAGACCCCTTTTTTCTCCCTTGATCTGTCGGGAGTATGAGGAAAGAAAGGCGTCCCACGGGACGCTGGAACCGAAGATCGTTCTGCAGAGCGAGCTGGCCAATTCCTTAAATGAGCTGGTACGCCTGCTGAATGAGCTGACGGGGAAAAGGGATGCTTATCTGGAAAAACAAAACACCCGCCTGCTTGGAGGAGTGATCTCGGGGCAGGACAGAATGGATCTGATGACCGATGCCTATGAGACCGGGAACTGGGAGTACCGGGCATTTTGCTACGAAGGAAAGGACGGAAAGCTCCTTCTGGATTATCCGAAGCTTATGCGCTATGTGGATGCCATGCTCTCCTCCGGAAAGCCTCTGGAGGAGATCAGCCTGACCGATCTGACCAATCTGGCAAGGCTTGCGCATGCAGAACAGAAGGGAGAGGAAGCGGCAAGGAGCCTGATGCAAAAAAGGGAAACGGCCCAATCAGAGGAAAAGGAAGAGGCGCTTTCCCTTAAACAGTTGTCCGATACACTGAATAAAAGCCGGGGAAAGAAGCGTTTCGGCAAAAAAGATTCCGATGAATTTCTGGCGGTTGCGGACGGGTTAAACGCTTTGCTGCAGCTAAAGGAAACAGGAGATGCGGCCCTCATCATGCCTTATTATGACCGGGTCATAGAAGCCTGCGAGGCCTATGAGAAAAAGAATGCCGGCCGCCGCGCAGGGGAGAGGCTGCTTTTTGTCAGGCAGATAAAAAATCAGTGTACAAAGGAAAGGCTGGGGATATAGAAAATGAAGGTGCTTTCGGTTGGCAGGACGCAGAAAAAAGAGCTTTCGGAATTTGTTCCGAAAGAGATCCTGCAGCAGAACGAAATGGACGGGTTCTTTTGCGTGGGCCTTTATGACGATCAGGCGAACATGAAGCCTGTGGGAATGATTCAGTTCTACGCCGGCTTTAAGGAGGAGGACCAGCCGACCCTGACCATTACCTGGCTTTATATACGGGAGGAGGCAAGATTTCAGGGAGGCGGCGCGTCCCTTCTGGACAAGGTGAAGGAGATCGCGAAGGGCTCGGGAACAAACCGGATTCTGGCTTATCTTCCCTTGAAGGAAAGCAAAGATGATGCCTGTCAGGAGGATTCTGATGAAGAAGCCTCCGGGGAAAAGGCCGTGCCCTCCGACAGGGAGCTTCTGAAAAGCTGCCTGTCAAAGCAGGGCTTTGTTTTTCGCTCCTCCTCCCGTTTTTTTCTGGAGCAGCCAATAGCAGACTACCCGAAAAGGACTTATGCAGGGGAGGATGAACGAACGCATATCAGAAGGCTTAAGGATCTGAACAGAACGCAGTGGAACAGCCTGCTGAAGCGGGTGAATCCAGAGATCGGAGCGGGCCTAAGACAGTTCCATGGGGGAAAATCCTCTTTGGGCATCGATCCTGATATAAGCTGCATATACGAAAAAGAAAACACAATTCTGGGGTTTATGCTGGTCAGGATGCTTCCTTCAAAGGTTCTGGATATCGTACGGATCAGAAGCCTGCAGGGGGGAAATTCGGCTCCTCTTCTGGGACTTACCCAATATCTGAAGGAGGCAGGGGAAAGGAAATATCCCAAGGATCAGATCCTTCGGATCAGTACGAGAAATGAGTCTGCCATCCGGCTTTTGCAGAAGCTCTTTCCCGAAACGGAGCTTTTGACGGAAGAGACAGGCTGTTTGATGCTGGGGAAGTAAGGAACCGTCACGAATAATTGCGGGTTTGAGCAAGCTCAAACCGCAATTGCTTTGTTCGCTTACTATAATTTGAACATGAGCCTCCAGTCTAGTATAATTCAGGGCAGGAGGTTTTCTTTATGGGCTTATATATCAATCCGGGAAACGAAAACTTCAGATTTATCGTGAATGCGGGTTATATTGATAAAACCGGCCTGATTTCTGTCATCAACAGCACGATCAACACAAGGGAGATGCTTTCCTGCGTAAGCCGCCCCCGCCGTTTCGGGAAATCCTACGCGGCGAATATGCTGGAGGCCTATTACGACTGCAGCTGTGATTCCCATGAGCTCTTTGATGGCCTGGAGATCGCCGGGGATGAAAGCTATGAAAAGCACCTGAATCAGTATAATGTGCTGTATCTGGATA
>CAMOOZ010000257.1 GCA_946621895.1 uncultured Lachnospiraceae bacterium
AGTAAACCCTGCAGGTGTCCGCAAAGCCCCTCCGCTTCGTAAAGCCGGAGAGGCCTTCGTAAAAGGCCTCTGCCTCTGCCGGGGTCACTTATACACAACGACGGAGGATACGATGGCTCCGCCCTCCAGATAGTATTTCTTAAAACTGTCCTTCTGCCGGATCGTGGTGCGCAGGGAGCAGAGCTCCAGCATCACCCCCCGGTGAATGGGGCCGTTCACGGTGATCGAGGCCACCCTCCCCGCATGCAGCATTTCCTTCAGATAATGCTGCCTGTCCTTCACCTCATCCAGCTTGCTGATATATTCATCCTTTTTGTCGTTTAACATCGCGATCTCCTGGTTGGCCCAGTCAGCGACTCTCTCCCCCTGGGAGCGTTTTTTTCTGAGAACGGCCTTCATTTCCTCCACGATGGCCGACAGCTCCCGCTGGATATCGTTCTGCTCCTCGTTTGCAGCCTCAAGGTCTTCCTCGGCGGTAGAGTCGTAACCCGCGTGAACGATGGTCCTGATCTCCACCTCGTTGCCGATATTCGCGGCCGTAACGGAAACAAGGCCGGACACCTCTCCGCCGATGATGGCGCCCTTTTTCCCATGCACCAGGACAGAGCCCGTGGCCTTCACGAAGGAATTCAGGATGGAGTTGGCCTGAACATCCACCATGGCCTCCACCTCCGTGCTCTCCAGAAACTCTGCCATTACAGAACCCTTTGCGGCGATCTGTCCCCGGCCGTTGCCCTGGATGCCCCGCTGCAGGATCACATCTCCGCCGGCAACGATCCTGGCCGCCTCCACGGTGCCCGTGATCGTCACATCCCGTCCTGCGCGGATCACCACGCCCGTGCCCACATTGCCGTGGATCACCACATCCCCGTTGAACTCCACCTTGCCCACGGTGTTATCCACATCCTTATAGAGCTCGTAGATCGCCTGGACATCGATACGGTTATTCCCCAGCTCGGCGCGCCCGTCCAGCGTGCTGATATAGCTGTCCGGATCGTCCGGCGCCGTGCTGATCCCCTTGCCCACAAGCCCCGGCAGCTCCTTCCCCGTGGTGGCCTTAAGCACATCGCCCCGGACGGTATAGCCGTCCTCTCCCGGGAGTGCCCTGTGGTACTTTGCCAGCACCTGTCCCCGTTTCACATTGGGCAGCGTGTTCATGCTGGTATAATCCACGGAGCCGTCCTCGTTGATCTTCGGGGAGGCATGCTTTTCCGTTTCAAAAAAATACTCATAAAAGCCGTCCACGCCCATCACCGCCGGCTTTCCCTCCGCCACGACGATCTCCCGGTTATAGACCTTCTTCTTCACCATGGCGGAAATATTGGAGCGGTGATAACCGTCAAAGATCCCCAGAGACTCCAGATAGGAATAGATCTCATCCTTTTCGTAAGGCGTCTCTCTCGGCGTAAGATAGAGATAGGCCTTCATCTCCTGGTCTCCCAGACGGAGATAGGTGCCGCCGTCGAACTCCAGCCGATCGGGATCTTCCAGTCCGATCTCCTCCTCCAGCCTGTCCAGATCAAAGTCAAAATTAAAATCCGAAGCCATCCCTTCCTCCAATGCCGCGGAAACGGCGTCCGGCATTCCTGCCGGAAAAACCTGTGAACGGTGCTTCCTAAGCCCTTAGCCGGCGGACGCCTTCAGCCGTGCAAGGCGCTCCTCCACCTCGGCCTTCATCCCTTCATACTTCGCCAGCTTCCCCCGCTCTTCTTCAACCTTGGCCGCCGGCGCTTTTGCGACGAATTTTTCATTGCCGAGCATCCCCCTGCTCCTTTTGATCTCTCCCTCAAGCCTGCCGGCCTCTCTGGTCAGGCGCTCGATCTCCGCCTGAACATCCACCAGCTCGGTCAGCGGAAGGAAGGCGGTGGCTTCACCGGTGACCACGCTGACGGCGTCCTCCGGGATCCCCTCCTTGCTCTCCCTGATCTCCACTTCCCTGGCCCCGGCCAAAGACGCAAAGAAAAGCTTTCCCTTTTCAAAGGTATCCCGCACCCCCGGTTCGGCGGATACCACGGTGATGCTGACCTTTTTGGAGGGCGGGACATTCATTTCGCTTCTTACATTCCGGATGCCCCTGACCAGCTCCTTGATCCTGCTGATATCCTGCTCTTCCGCAGGGAAGTTAAGTTCATCTTTAACTTCCGGCCAGGAGGAGATCATGATGGATTCCTCCTTGTCCTGCAGCGAAAGGAAGATCTCCTCGGTGATAAAGGGCATGCAGGGGTGCAGCAGCCTGATCGCCGTGAAAAGCACCTCCCGGAGAGTTACGATAGCAGCTGTTTTGCTTGTCGTATCCGCGGTGTCATAAAGCCGCGGCTTTACCATTTCGATATACCAGTCGCAGAATTCATCCCAGAGGAAATCATAGATCTTGCCTACGGCGATCCCCAGCTCAAAGCGCTCCAGCAGGTCGGTGACCTCCTTTGTCAGTCTGTTGGCCAGGCTGATGATCCACTTGTCCACGGGCTCCAGATCGTTAATCACATCTGTTATTTTAAGCTCCTGCAGCTTTTCCTCCGTTAACCCGCTCTCCGCAAGAAAGCCCTGCATGTTCATCAGGATAAACCGGCTGGCATTCCAGAGCTTATTCGCGAAGTTTCTGGAGGCCTCGATCCGCTCCGTGGAAAAACGCATGTCATTTCCCGGCGCATTGCCGGTCATCAGCGTGAAACGCAGGGCGTCCGCGCCGTACTTTTCGATCATCTCCAGCGGATCGATGCCATTGCCCAGGGATTTGCTCATCTTCCTGCCCTGGGCGTCCCGGACAAGCCCGTGGAACAGCACGGTCTTAAACGGCCTCTTCCCCATATGCTCATAGCCGGAGAAGATCATCCGGATCACCCAGAAAAAGATGATGTCATAGCCCGTGACAAGCACATCCGTAGGATAGAAATAATCCAGCTCCTTCGTGTGATCGGGCCAGCCCAGTGTGGAAAAGGGCCAGAGCGCGGAGGAAAACCAGGTGTCTAATGTATCCGGATCCTGGGTCAGATGCGTGCCGCCGCATTTCGGGCATTTCTCCGGAGCAATCTTTGCCACGACAAGCTCCCCGCAGTCATCGCAGGTATAGGCCGGGATCCTGTGTCCCCACCAGAGCTGGCGGGAAATGCACCAGTCGCGGATATTATCGGTCCAGTTAAAATAGAGCTTGCTCATCCGCTCCGGCACGAGGGTGATCTCGCCTGTCTCCACCGCCTTTCTCGCGGGTTTGATCAGCTCGTCCATCTTCACGAACCACTGCAGCTTGATCATGGGCTCAATGGTTGTGTGGCAGCGGTCATGGGTCCCCACATTATGGGTATAATCCTCGATCTTTTCCAGCAGCCCCAGCTCCTTTAATTCCTCCACGATCCGCTTTCTTGCCTCGTAGCGGTCAAGGCCTTCATATTTGCCGCCGTTTGCGTTGATCGTGGCATCGTCGTTTAAGATATTCACCTCGGGAAGGCCGTGGCGCTTTCCGACCTCAAAGTCATTGGGGTCGTGGGCCGGCGTGATCTTCACCACGCCCGTTCCGAACTCCATGTCCACATATTCATCCTCCACGACCGGGATGATCCTCCCGACAATGGGCAGATAGACCTTCCGTCCATGGAGATACGCGTACCGCTCATCCTTCGGGTTCACGGCCACTGCCGTATCACCCAGCATCGTCTCGGGGCGGGTCGTGGCAAAGGTCAGGAATTCCGTTTTACTGATCTTCCCATTCTCTTCCACAAGGGGATACTTTATATGCCAAAGATGTCCGTCCTGCTCCTCATAAGCCACCTCGGCATCGGAGATGGAGGTGTTGCATACCGGACACCAGTTGATGATCCTGGAGCCCTTATAGATCCAGCCCTTTTCATGCATCTTGCAGAAGGCTTCGTTGACGGCCCTGTTGCAGCCCTCGTCCATCGTAAAGCGCTCCCGCTCCCAGTCGCAGGAGCTGCCCATTTTCTTTAACTGGGAAACGATCGTGCCGCCGTACTCTTCCTTCCACTGCCAGGCCCTTTTCAGAAAGCCCTCACGGCCAAGCTCTTCTTTTGAGGTGCCCTCCTCCTTCAGGGTGTCGATGATGCGGACCTCCGTGGCGATGGAGGCATGATCCGTTCCCGGCTGCCAGAGGGCATTATAGCCCTGCATCCGCTTAAACCGGATCAGGATATCCTGCATCGTATTGTCCAGGGCATGGCCCATATGCAGCTTTCCCGTGATGTTCGGAGGCGGGATCACGATGGTGAAGGGCTTTTTCTTCTCATCCACCTCTGCGTGAAAATACTGCTTCTTCAGCCACCGCTCATAGATGGCATCCTCCATTCCCCGGGGATTCCAGGTTTTTTCCATTTCTTTTTTCATGTTCGGTAAACTCCAGCCTGTATTTGCAATAATATTGTCCGCTTACACTGACGGAAACGCATCAGGCATTTTCAGCCTGCGTTTCCTGCCGTCCAAAAAGACTTTTCCTATTATATTCGATTTTTCCGGAAGGGGAAAGCTTTTGTTGGGAAGCGCTGATCAAAGCGCTTCTCCCGCCGATTTTTCGCCGCGCAGCGGTAATTTATAGTAAGCGAACAAAGCAATTGCGGTTTGAGCTTGCTCAAACCCGCAATTATTCTGCGAGCGACGATATCCAAAACGAATTTATTTAATTCGTTTTGGATACCTTTGAAAATTCGTGCGATCCGCCGGAGGCACTAAGGAATGATCAGCATATTCGGCACCCAGTTCACCAGCTTCAGTCTGGAGGTCTTATCTACGGCCAGCATGCCCAGCTGATATTCGCCGGCTTCCAGACCCTCCTTTAATATTCGGGTTTTGAAGCCGCACAGGGCTGTGTGAAGCTGATCCGCGGTCTGCAGCTCGATATCCGGGCGGTACCAGTCCTCGACCGGCACCTCAAAGATACATGCCTCCTCCGCCGGGCCTGCAGGCTTTTTTCGCAGCAAAAGCCTCCTCTCATAGCACGCATTATCCGATCCGATCACAAAGGCATATCCCTTGATATAATATCCTGATGCGGCGCTTCCCCTGCGGATCCCCTGCTCCCATTTCTCCAGGGGACCGGCATATTCCACGCCAAGGCGAAGGCAGTCATCCTCTCTGGCTCCCGGATACTCTTCCCCAGGGGATATGTTTTTCCACTGCACAGGCTTCATCGCTTTTAATCCGGCGGGCGCCAGGGCGTCCTGATAAAACACAAAGACACTGGTATGCTCGTCCTCGATCAGATACCGATGATAGTAGGGATCAAAATGATACATCCCGGGGTGATGATCCATCAGGCGATCATACTCCGCGGCCATGCGGCGTATCTTCGCCGGATCCTCCGTGTCCAGGCCGCGGCTTGCGGATTCGTGGTGAAAGGCCCATACACGGTTGTCCTGCACATTGTCATAGCCCAGCGCAAACAGCGTATAGCAGAGATCCACATCATTGAAGGCCACCGGCAGATCCTCTGGAAACCCTCCCGCCTCAGTAAACTTTTCTCCCGTCAGCATCAGACAGGCCCCGGTCACGCCGATGCAGTCGTGGACTCCCCTGTTTCTCCCGAAATACCATTCCTCCCCATCGGAAAGGCGGGAGAGCTTGTGTACGGGACCCAGGCGGACATTCGTGATCCCCGCGTGCTGGATCAGGTCCCCTCCCGGATAAAGGAGCTTCGCCCCGATGGCCCCTCTGCGCCTGTCCGCCGCCAGCGCCGCCAGCCCGGACAGCCAGCCCGGAACCATTGCTTCGATATCGTCGTTCAGGAATAAGAGCAGCTCCCCCTTTGCCTGCGCCGCCCCCAGATTACACATTTTCGCGAAATGAAAATCCATCGGCGTATAGAGATACCGGATCTCCCGCAGTCCCCGATCCCGGGGAAGCTCCCGCAGAAGGGCCTCGGTCAGCGCCCGGTTTTCCGGCGCAGAGCCGTTGTCCACGATAATGATCTCATAGGGCTGCTCTTCGTCCCCGCAGCGATAAAGAGAGGTCAGGCAGGTCCGCAGCAGCCCGGGATGATCCTTTGAGGGAATGATCACGGAGATCAGGCACCTGTTTTTCCCTGCAGAATGCGCTGCGGAGGGAACACCGGGGTCTTTATGCGGCGCTTTCCCTGCGGGCTCTGCAGGATGTGTTTTCGATGGCGCTGCAAAAGTCCATTCGGAAAGCAGGCTTCCGTCATGTCTTCTGCCCAGGAAAAGATCCGTTTCCGGATCCCGGTGAAACAGGATCTCTCCCAGATGTCCGATGGGAAACGCTATCCCCTTTCGTTTTGTAAATCCGCCGGCAAGCGCTGCCAGCGCCTCAAACAGAAGATCCGCGGGATCACGCCGCAGCTTTGGCAGGGCAGGCTTTGCGGCCCTCTCCTGCGGCTGCCCCTTTTCGGCATCTTCGCCCGCCGGGAACAGCTCCGCGATCACGGCGGGATCAAGGCGCTTCAGCAGCCCGGCCCTTGCCGCAAATACGCTTCCGATATAAAAAGCGGAAAGCCAGGTATCCGGTGACCAGTCAGGCTTAAAGTAAGGCGACCCGTAACTGCCGTCCGGGCAAAGCTCATCCTCATCCCCGTAAAACAGGGAAAGCTCCGGATGGCGCACGGCGAAATCCTCGCACAAAGACAGGGCATTTGCCGAAAGCCTGCCCTTTTCCCCGCAGAAAAGGTAAAGCGCAGGATCCTCTGCCTGCCGGAATTTTTCCTCCTTCAGAAAGTCTCTGATCTCCGTATAGGCGACCACGCTGAGGGCAGGGTTTTCTGCGGAGGGAAAGAAGGTTTTTTCCCTCCCCTTCTCCCACCGGTCATAAGGGATCCGCTGCCGGTCCAGCTTTTCTGCATAGCTCTTCAGCCTTCTTCTGACCAGGAGCTTTTTCAGCGCGCGTTTAAGCATTTCTTTTTTTCTTTCCGAAAAGCCTTCGCTTTCCGGCAGGCCTCCCGTTTTCCTCTTTTGTCAGCATGTCGGCCATGGCCTCCGGCAAAAGCCCGAGGATCAGCCGCAGGGATACGGTTCCCCCGGGGAAACCCCGCCTTTTGTTTTCCGGCACATAAACCTCCACAAAAGGATCCTTGCCGGAAAAGGCGGCGAACCCCTCTCTGATCCAGCAGCCGTCGGGAGAAAGGGCAAGCTCCACCGGAAGCTCCTCCGGGTTTTCCAGACTCACCGCCACCATGCAGCTCTCCACCGCCGGGTCGATCCGAAAAGCCCTTGTAGAAGGCGTAAACTCCAGTGAAAGCATGGTTTCCCTCTCCGCGTTATAGCCTTCCGCGGGAAACCAGGAATCTTCCTCGGAATAGCCGTCCCCCTCATCCTGATAGACCTGAAGCCTGTCCGGACGAAGCGAATCCCCGAGGCTTTCCAGCTCGGCAGGCACCCTTACCCGCTTGCCGATCCGCTGCCAGAGCTCCACCAGGGAAAGCCTGCCGCCGGTCACGAATTTCTGGAAGCTCTCCTCCTCCTCGATCAGTCTCTGCTTCTCCTCGGAGGTAAAGCCCAGAGGATCAAACAACGCGTTCACCACCGCGGTCCGGCGCTTCCTGTCGGCATACATATAATCCCTGAGGGCTCTGAAGGCCAGCTCTCCCGCCGGGATCTGCTTCCCATAGGTCCATTCATAATCGATCAGCGTCCAGGAATCCCCGTTCACGATGATATTGGAAAAGGCCATGTCATAATCCGCGGCAGGGGCCTCCTCGTTATAGCCGATCCTGCGGATGTACTCCGCAAAGAGGTTCCGGAAGCCCTCCTCATCACCCAGCCGCAGGCGCAGATCCATCAGTGCGGAAAGGGTATAGCCTTCAAGAAAGGGAAAGATCACCCTGTTCCCCTCCATCCCGCAGGGACAGACCGTCAGCTTCCCGCCCTGATAGCGATCCCGCAGCGCCTCATAGGAGCTTTGCAGCTCCAGCACATGGGAAACCGCCTCCTCCTCCAGCGCCAGCTTCCTGATCAGCATCCTTCCCGTCCTGGTCCGAAAGATCTCCGTACGGATGCGGTATTCCGGGGCACGGTCATTGGAATAGCGGATATAGATCTGCTCAGGAGCCTCCCCGGTGATCACCAGGAAGGAATTGGCAAAATCCTGATAGATCCCTTCCCGCAGCAGGGCTCTTGCCGCATCCTTTTCATTAAAAAGGAGCAGGCGTTCTCTGTCAAAATTCCAGACATTGTCCAGCAGCTCCTCCCCTCGGGGGAGATAAGCATCCGAATAAATATCTTTTGCAATTTTATAGTCCGGATACGGATAATACCAGTTGATCTCATTGATGCCTGCTCCCTTCAGCAGGGCATAAAGACCATTGCGGGAAAAGGTACGGATCCCGCCTTCCTCAGGATAACCTTCCACGCCGGTAAAATAGCGTCCGATATGATCTTCCCGGCAGCCTGCCAGATATTTCAGCCCCATGCGATTTTCTATCCCGATCACGAGATGACCGTCGGCTGCCAGATGCTTTTTTATTTTCTTCAGAAAATTAAGCCAGGGATCCGTACCGGAAACATAACTTCCTGCATATTCCAGCACTCCCATCAGAATGATCCACTGATAATCCCCCGGCAGGTCCTCCTCGATCTCCTGAAAATTCCCCACGAAGATCGTCATATTGGAGCATGTGTTATTTCTTACGCCATTTATTTCACTGCGTTTCTGTGAAAGCTCTACGCAATCCAGGACACCCGCTTTTTTTGAGAGCATTCCGCTCAAGGCACCGCAGCCGCTGCCGATCTCCAGCACCTTATCGGACTGCCGGATGGGCAGCCATTCAATTACATTTGATCTCATATGGCTCAGATGATATAAGGAGGGCCAGTCCGCCCTTTCCTCGATCCAGCCGGAATAATCCTTCTCCGGATGATCCCGGACGAGCTCCAGCAGGCTCTTTTCCACATCACCGTCGGAGTAAAGATCCTTCCCCGAATAATGGGTGAGATTTAATGTTACATCCCCTAATTTCGCTTCACTCAGCATATTTCTCCTCATCACTCGCATCACAGGCGATACAAAAAAACTTTATCTGATATCATACCATAAAAGCTGCCCGGAAAGCGTGAATCCACAAAAGTATTTTACATAAATTCCTTACATAATCCAAATTGACCGAATAGGTAAATTGCAGGAATTCCTGTAATTTGAAAAAATCTGCATATTGACCTATACAACTGTTTTTTCCAACGCTTTCAAAGGAAGCGTTGAAATCCGGGTTTTCCAGAATAAATATCATTTGTCCACCGACTTATCCACATTTTCTTGGAAAATATCTCATTAAGTTAGTGGAAAAATGTGGATAAATCGGCTGTTCTTTCTGAAAATTGCAGGATATCAGCTGCAAAATGAGGTTGTCATAATCTGTTAACATAATGAAAAAACAGACAGCCGCCATGTAATCTGCGATACAAACTGTTATGCAATCTGACATGTACCCTGCCATGCAAACTGCTATGCATTGCTTCCCCGATCCGGCGAAGGCGCCGGGGCAGCGTCCCGAGGATAGTCGGCAAATCCCGTCCAGAATTCCTGCAGCCGGTCTTCCACCTCTTCGAGGCACAGGCTTCTGCAGCGCACCCATTCTTCCGGAAATAACCTGCGATATGAATTAGATAAAAAACGCTCGTCCAATAATACGGCGATGCCCACATCCTCTGCGCTCCTGATCACTCTTCCGGCGGCCTGAAGCACGCGGTTCATCCCCGGGAACCGGTATGCATAGTCAAAACCGGAGCCTTCCCCGTCGAAATGCTCCTTCACCAGCTCATTTTCCCTGCATACCATCGGCAGCCCGGTACCGGCGATGATCACGCCGATCAGGCGTTTCCCTTTCAGATCGATCCCTTCCGAAAAAAGGCCGCCCAATACGCAAAGCCCGATCAAAGTAGATATCGTCTGTTCTCTGAAGTCAGAAAGAAATTCCTCCCGTTCCTTCTCCGTCATTCCCCGCCCCTGGACCAGCAGCCTCGGTGCTCTGTCCGAAAAAGACATTTGTTTTTCCATTTCCTCCCTTACACTGCTCAGGAAAGAATAGGACGGGAAAAATACCAGGTAGTTGCCCCGCTTTACGGAAGCGGCCCGCAGGATATAGGAGGCGATATCCCGGTAGGTGTCCGGTCCTCTTCGGGAATACTTCGTCGTCACATCCTTTGCGATAAACACGCCAAGCCTTGAGGGGTCGAACACCGAACCGGCATAAACCTCATAGTCCTCCCGGCTCCCCCCCAGCAGCTTCTTATAATAGGTGATCGGAAGCAAAGTGGCGGAAAAAAGGATGACGGAAAAGGCTGAATCCATTGCGGCTCGCAGATTAGCCGAGGGGTCGATGCAGAAAAGCCTGAGCGTATACCCGTTTTCCTGATATTGCGCATAGACCCTGTACTTTTCATCCAGGAGCCCGTAAATCTCCAGAAAAAAACTCAGCCCGAAATAGACCTGGAGCAGGCACTCCCTGATCTGAGGCAAAAGCAGGGGGGAAGCTGCCGGCTCCTTCCGATCCTTATCCGCCTGCCCCTGCTGTTCCTCCTCCTCTTCTTCCTCCTCCTCACGCCCAAGCAGGGAGGCCAGTGCGCTCACCGATTTATCCACCGCGGACAAAAACGCATCCAGGGAGGAAGGCTCAAGGTACATTTCCTCTCCCTCTCCG